>JAAEMC010000644.1 GCA_024225895.1 Desulfobacteraceae bacterium
CTTGTCACGGTTTCTGGAAAATGGGGCATAAAGCCTTTTCAACAGGATGGCCGCCTTTTTTGAATCACAACCTACAATGATCCGGTCTGGTTTTAAAAAATCATTAACCGCTGCCCCTTCTTTTAAAAATTCAGGGTTGCTCACCACATCAAACGCGATCTTTTTTCCTCTTTTTATAAGCACATTTTCAATGGTCTGCCTTACTTTATCCGCTGTTCCCACCGGCACTGTAGACTTGTTGACTATAAGAGCGTAATCCTCCATATTTTCGCCAATCTGACTTGCCACCTGCAATACATGTTTCAAATCTGCGGAACCGTCCTCTACCTGAGGCGTTCCCACTGCAATAAAAAAAATTTCAGATTCCTTGCATGCTTCTTTCAAATCGCTTGAAAATTTTAAGAGCCCTTCTTGAATATTTTCTTTTACAATTGTTTCCAGGCCAGGCTCATAAATGGGAATAATCCCTTTTTTCAAGTTGGCTATCTTTTTTTCATCCACATCAATACAGGTCACGGTACTGCCCATTTCAGAAAAACAGGCACCGGTTACCAACCCCACATATCCGGTTCCAATGATTGTGATCTTCACAACAACTCCTTATTTACAGGTGATTTCCTCAATATAAATTTAACAAGAAATTTAAAACAAAAGGACAACCAAGTGGCTAACAATAATAAAACAAATTATTAAAAGCAATTTCAAATCAGATATTTTAATTGGATTTCATTGACAAGAACAATATCTTTCCTTATTTTTTTTCCATGAAAACACATAATAAAATATACCTAAAAGATTATGTCCCGCCGAATTTTTTGATCGATCATATCGATCTTACTTTTGAGCTTACCAATGATTACACACAGGTTACATCACTGCTTCAGGTTGTAAAAAACAAAGATGTTGCCAATGACGCCACCTCCCTTGTTTTTGACAAGGGGGATTTTAAAATATCATCTGTTATCGCTAATGGCATGGTATTGCTGCCGGATGAGTATGAAGCAGGCAAAGATTATTTCAAGCTGATGAAAACGCCGGATGAATTCACCCTTGAAATTACCTCGATTTTGTATCCTGAAAAAAATACGAGCCTGGAAGGGTTGTATAAATCAGGGGATATTTTTTGTACCCAGTGCGAGGCCCAGGGATTCAGGAGGATCACTCCTTTTCCTGACAGGCCCGATGTGATGGCAACCTACACATGCACCATTATTGCGGACAAAGACCAATATCCTTTCCTGCTTTCCAATGGCAATTTGGTAAAATCAGGAGATCTTGACAAGAACCGCCACTTTGTGACCTGGCAAGATCCGTTTAAAAAGCCCAGCTATCTATTTGCCCTTGTTGCAGGGGATCTTGTCCGTATCGAAGATACATTTACAACATGTTCCGGCAAAAAAATCGATCTTCATGTTTATGTTGAAAAAGAGAACCAGGATAAGTGTGACCATGCCATGCAGTCCTTAAAGCAGGCCATGAAGTGGGATGAAAAAAGGTTTTCGCTGGAATATGACCTGGATCTTTACATGATCGTGGCCATTAATGATTTCAATGCAGGGGCCATGGAAAATAAGGGATTGAATATCTTTAATTCAAAGGCGGTGCTTGCCGATTCCAAGACAGCAACTGATGATGATTTTTTATATATCCAAAGTGTTGTTGCCCATGAATACTTTCACAATTGGACAGGCAACCGGGTGACATTGCGAAACTGGTTTCAGTTAAGCCTTAAAGAGGGCCTGACTGTTTTCAGAGACCAGGAGTTCTCCTCCGACCTAAACTCCAGGGGGGTGAAACGCATCTCCGACGTAAAAAAAATGCGGTTGTATCAATTCCCTGAGGATGACGGCCCCATGACGCATCCGGTCCGACCGGAATCCTATATTAAAATGGATAATTTTTACACCATGACCGTATATGATAAGGGTTCTGAAGTAATCGGAATGATTCACCAGATTTTGGGTGAAGACCTTTTTATGAAAGGAATGGCATTATATTTTGACCGGTTTGACGGAATGGCCGTCACCATTGAAGATTTTGTAAAAGCAATGGAAGATGCTTCGTCAAAAGATTTAACCCAATTCAAATTGTGGTATTCACAATCCGGAACCCCAACTATTACCCTGGAACGAAAATACGATGCCAAAACCCAAACATTATCTATAACGGTTCGACAGGCAACTTCGCCAGACCGTAACCAACAGGTGAAAAAGCCATTGCATATCCCCTTACGATTCGGCATCGTGGATAGAGATGGCAATGATATTACCCCTCAAAACGCAGAACTCCTAGAGCTTAAAACAGACGAAGAGATCTTTGAATTTAAAAACATTCCATTGGGCGCCCTGCCGTCGATTTGCCGGCAGTTTTCAGCTCCGGTTAAGATAAGTGCAGATTACACAGATGATGACCTTGCCTTTCTCATGGCCCATGATACGGATGAATTTAACCGGTGGGACGCTTGCCAGACATTGTTATTTAAAGAAATCAAATCCATTGTAGGCCAAATTGAACACAAAAAAACACTTCAAGTTTCAGCCCATCTTATCCAGGCATTTCAAAAAGCCCTTGGAGATGAAAAAGCTGACAAGGCCTTTCTTGCGAAAACACTGATAATCCCCAATGAAACAGAAATCAAAGATCACTTTGATATCATTAATGTAACCGCCATACATAAGGCCCATAAATTCTTAGAAAAAACTATTGCCCTGAAATTGAAAGACGAATTTATGGATATTATCAAAAAATGTGAATCAGATCCGCTCAGCATTTCCGCAAAAGATATGGCCAACAGAAACCTTAAAAACCTTGCCCTATCCTATGTGGGGGCACTTGGCCTTCCTGATGGCATTGACATTGTAATGGAGCATTATGAAACTGCCCGCAATATGACCGATGAATTAGCAGGCTTTAGAATCCTATTGAATATAAATGAAGGTGTTAAGTTAAAAGCGGTTGAGAAATTTTATAACAAATGGCGACAAGACAAACTGGTTCTCGACAAATGGTTTGCTGCCCAGGCTGCCTCAAGCCTTCCAGACACCCTTGAAAAGGTACGGGCCTTGACACATCACCCAGACTTTTCCATAAAAAATCCAAATAAAGTCAGGTCATTATTCAATATGTTTGCCATGTTCAACCAGATTCACTTCCATGATAAAGAGGGGCTTGGGTATGCATTTATAGCGGATCAGATCCTGGAAGTAGATGCTCTGAATCAAATGGTTGCAGCAAGACTTGCCGGGTGTTTCAATCATTTTAAAAAATACGATGAAAAACGAAAAGCCTTGATGAAATATGAGTTGGAAAGAATTATTTCCCATGAAAGTCTTTCTAAAAATGTTTATGAAATTGTTTCCAGGGCATTGGAATAGATACCATTATTCACAAAGATATCCTTAGCGCCCCTTTTGGGGCGTTTTTATTTAAACAAATTTAACTGCAAAGTACTTTAAAAACACATCGTATCGCGACGGCTGCTATCTGGAATTATTTTATCTGCGGTTTATGCGAGGATAGAAGCGGTACTACTTGTAAAACAGGAGTGTTGGATAGTTTCTATGTGCAAATAATGAAATACAACGAACAATTATGAATCTGAATATACTGGAGAACTACTCCATTTGCTGACTCGTTCCCAGCCATACCGGTCTTCCCATCCTTTTCTCCGGCCAATTATTTTTTGCCGGCGATTTTTACTGGGATATTGCGGACCGATATCAATGATACGCCTATCGATACCCGATCGCCTGTCCACAGGGGATCGTTTAGAAAAAACCTTTTTTTTGACTACGGTCATTTCAGCCCTCCTTATGCTGGTGACAGAACCTTTTTAAAAAAAGGTTCTGTCACATTTTGAACTAGTCTTGAAATTTAAATGATAGTCTCAAATTAATCCTGAATTGTGCTGGTTTTCCATCTTCAATTTTTATATCAAGTTTTTGTACATCTGCGATTCTCAAATCTCTCAAAGATTTGGATGCCCTGCCTATTGCAGTTGTGGCGGCATCTTCCCAGGATGTTGTGCTTGATCCTACAAGATCAATAATTTTGTAAACACTGTCAGACATAATTTTTCTCCTTTTATAGGGTTATGAATTAATAAGGTAAAACACGATGAACTGAACTGGAGTCGAAATGCAGTGTGTAAAGCACAGGCTCAGAAAAAAAAAGTATAACTTTAAAGATTATATAAAAAATACAAATATATTGTCAAAATATTTTTTTTTAAGGAAAAATTAATTTATCAATGATTAAGCCATAAAAGGCATCATTATCAGACAAAAATATCCAGCCCAGGTGAGCTGAGCAAGAGCGGCAAATACCTATACGCCAGGTATAGCCGGGGAACCATGAAAATTCACTGGAAGGGATGGAGGCTGGAATACACCCGTTTGCATCACTGTAACAGCCAATTTGGAAAACAATACCGTGGGGATTGGCAAAAGTATGCTCATGGGCATTATTGACAATTATCTGTTTGGACATATCAGATATTTTGTGGCTGCAAACCGCGCACAAAATTTCTTTGGCAGGCTTGGCCTCGGTTTTGGTATCTTCTTTTACTGCTTTATCAGGGTCTATTTTACAGACAACTTCCATAAAACACCTTTACATCCTTAAATTATTTTTCCTTGTCTATATAATACAGGGTTGCTCCAACAGGTGCAAAAGAAAGAAAAACAATATTCAGAAAAGGTACTAAAAAAAGAATACCGAATCCAATATGAAATAGAACATGCTGTTTTAAAAATTCAATTCGCTGTTTAAACGGTATCATTCTTCTTGCCGGAACCAGGTCGGTGTTGTCCCACGCCAAAAAAACAGCCGCTGCAATGGAAGAAATAAGAATAATC
>JAAEMC010000645.1 GCA_024225895.1 Desulfobacteraceae bacterium
CAAAGACTTTTGTTGCGTTTACCTTTAAATCGTAACTGCTTGAAATCATTAATGTGGAAAAGTAACATGCTATTGCCCTGAAATGCTTAGAGTTTTAATATCTCTTGAATGGCGTCTTCACTTAGCGGAATAACATAAGTAGAGGCTCTTCTTTGATCCTTAAGCAATAAGTAGCCTTCTTTATATAATTGCACCCTCTTTTCATTGCGGTGACGAAGGAAAAATGTCTCTATTTTATTTGTATCATAGCCGTCATTTGAAAAAATCTCTTTTAAGGTTGTATTGTATTTGTCATCAAAAAAATATGCTGTAAAAATGCCTTCGGGAAAATATGGTGCCTCTCCTTTTTGAGTAAAGATATACAAACTGCTGGAATGGTTGTTCCATCTTCGGTATCGAAGCTCTTTTGGCAGGCTTGGATCCTTCACCGGGACAGCTTTTTCATGGTAGTACTGGTCGATGGAAATATAAGAATCAGTAGCATTCAAATTATTGCCGGTCCAAAAAACAAACCCAAAGATAATGGTAAGCAACAAGATGAGTTTGATATGTTTTATTTTAACGGCAACCATAGGGTTCCAGTAATAGTTAAGGTCTGCTTAAAAATAATATTTACTGATTATTATTGGTATCGGTAGAAGACATAATAACATTAATTAGTTTTTTTGTCTGATTTTTCTATTCATCTGCTGCTTTTCTCCACTCTGCCCTCAATATTTCCGGGTTAATCTGCCAACTGCTTTGATCCCGGCACATTGACTTTATCCTTTGATAAAAAATAACTTTGACTTTGAAAAGACTTTCTAACATGGTTAGCTAGATGATCAACAAGGGGATTGTTCATATTTTTTGACCGGTGCAGGCGAATACACGCTTTTGGCAGCCCTGGCAGTTCATTACCGGCATGGGCAAGTCGCAGGTTGGTTCTTAGGACACTCATTCCGACAGGCGCCACAGCAAGCCCTGAATCAACAGCCGCTAAAATCCCAGAAATACTGGGACTCATGTAAGCGATATGGTATGAAATTCCTGCCGTATCTAAAGCATCTGTCGCCCATTTCCGGTAAATGCAATTGTGATTATATACTGCTAAAGGAATAGAATGGTTTTGTTTTATCTCAAACCCAGGAGCGGCAATCCAGACCACAGGATCTTGATAAATAATTTCTCCATCTTTCTCTAATTGTGTGCAGACCGCCAAGTCAAGTTTATCTTGCAGAAGCAGATAAAAAAGCTGGTCACTGGAATAACAAAAGACATCCACACGGATATCTGGATAGTCCTTAGCAAAGCTTGTCAAAATTTTAGGGATAAACAAAGAAGCATAATCTTCAGGAGCCCCAAATCGAACTCTGCCCTTTAATTGTGACCGGCTGATCTCCCGAGCTGCAATCTTATGCGCATGAATTATTTTTTGTGCATGCTCCAATAAGATTTCACCTGTGGGGCTCAAACGAATTTGTTTGCCTTGAATATCAAACAGGGGACGGCCGACAGTTTCTGCCAGACGCTTCATCTGCATGCTGACGGCTGATTGGGTCCGGTGGATGCGGTTACCTGTAGCAGTAAAATTTCTTGTTTGAGCAACAATGACAAAGGTTTCAAGCAAATCAATTGCTAGTTGCATAGAATCACCATCAATTTTATTTATCTATTTGATCAAAATAATTAGTTTTTCAATAATAATTATTTATAGTATTTTTAATCTCAAATCAAACCCTAATCAAAGGAAAGGAGAAAATACCATGGAAAACCAGGAAAAATTACACCAGGAAATTGCGGTACTTTGGGATACTTATAAAACATGTATGCCCGATGTAGGACATGCCTATGATGAACTGCCTGCTGAAGTTTATAAAGACGGGGTTCTGAAAGGTAAAACAAAACGATTAATGGCTGTCGCAGGTGCCTTGATCCATGGATGCAGAGCCTGCATCCTTTTCCAGACACAAAATGCCCTGGATGCCGGGGCCACTGCCGAACAAATACTTGAGACCTGCGCAGTTGCTATTTCTTTGGGCGGCACCATGGCTGCCGGTGAAACAACACGTGTGGTTAAATTTTTAGATGAGAAAGGGTTATTATCTCAGTTTAAAGAATAAGGATTAGGCCGATAATTTCATAAAATTATTAGACATCGCGAAAAAGTCCTTTAAACCAAACCGGGATCGGTTGCCTAAATTAAAACCAAGCAGACGATCCCGGATTATTTTTGGACTGTTAAAAAAACTTATATTCAAACCCGATAGTAAAATTATATGCGATTTTGTCATACTCCACTTGAGAAATGGTCGCAGTTGCATCTGCCGAATCTGCCGCATAAAAATTTCCCATTAACCCAAGGGAAAGCAGGAACTTTTCATTGAATTTGTATTGGGTGCCGATTCCGACAGTGTGGCAGTCGAGAGGCGGGCTCATTTTTTCAATAATTCCGAAATCATTTGGATCGATGCCGATATCCGTATACATATACCCTAAACTGGCATCCCATTTATCAGTAAATGCATACTGGGCAGCAATGGACAGATCCCAGGAGTTATCATCGGTTTTTTCATTTTGAACCGCACCCCAATCCGCATCTGTTTCAAAATATACGGTATATGAGGGACTGATGGTCAATTCAGGTGTGACCTGCCATTCTATTCCACAAGCAAATACAGCAGGAAGATCCCTTGCATAACTTTGGCCGTTTACCCTGTCATTCATCCATAAAATGTTTTCTCCTATTGTACCCCTGCTTGCCGCATCCACTGTGGTATCCCAGTCGAGCTTGACCTTGGTTTCATACCGAAAACCGATATTTATGGTGTTGTTGGGCTTAATATTAAGACCGAATACCCCGCCCCATCCGTCAGCCTCCTGATCATACTTACCCAGAACATACGTATCATTATAAGTGCCGTGGATATCCACTTCTTTATCCGTGATCACATATCTTAAACCCGCTGCAACAGAAAATATCTCATTGAATTTATATGCAAGACCAGCTGTAAAACCATAATCATAGCTTTCAACCCCCGCAAACTCATTGGAAAGAGCTCCGCCGGGCATAAGGAATTCATTATTGGGGCGTGTGGTACCGGTTGACGCTTCATACATGCTGTAGCCGGTAGGGGTGAACGCACCTACGGATGCGGCATTGGAAATCCCCCTGGTAATGGAGTTACCGTTGTCATATTCAACCGTTCCT
Organism: Desulfobacteraceae bacterium; assembly: GCA_024225895.1. GTDB lineage: Bacteria > Desulfobacterota > Desulfobacteria > Desulfobacterales > Desulfobacteraceae > JAAEMC01. The sequence goes on from JAAEMC010000645.1 coordinate 3,191, forward strand.
CCGCCGCCAACTATGGTAAAAGAACCAAATGCAGCCCATTTATCTCGCTTATAAACGCCAAAGAGGGCTGGGACTATCGCTTCTCCCTCTGCCTCATGTTCCTGACCATCATAATTGTGGTCGTAATCAAACATTATAAACTGGACATCAGCCTTTGCAGTAAATCCATTTTCCATGTGCATGATTCCGGCCGGGTTATATGCCACTGCGTCTGCCCCTTTTGTTTCTGCATTCCTGCTGGCACTGCCTATATAATCGGCACTGTAGTTTTGTTTATTGTCCACGCCCCCGGCCATGGCCAGGGATGAAACACAGGTGATCAATAGGCTTACAGATAAAACCATCAAGACTTTTTTCATTTTTCTCTCCTTTTTAGGTTCAAAGAAAATACTGCTTATGATTAACCGTTTTGGAATCCAAAACGAATTATCTGCTGATTCACCTGGTTCGGGCTCTCTTTCTTTTAAAAAGCCAAGCCTGGAAAAGGATATCCATGCCTTACTCAAAAACAGCTATATAAAAAACTGGCTGGATATATAGTGATATTTATTGTAAACGCCTGTAAATGTCTGTTGACATATTGTAAAAAATTGTAAATCTCATTTTATTTATGCAAACATTGTTCTTGATAAAACTCATAGTTTTTTACTCGGACATGCCGCCCAATCACCTCAAATTATTGCTTTCCATAAAAAAAATAAAAAAAATTAAGATAGTGACTTGTCAGGTTCAAGGTTTCCGCGGTAAAATTTTGATATGGTATAATACATACAAAACCAAAAAGGCGAAAATATGAATCTATTTAAATATGTAACAATCCTGTTCCTGCTGCCATTGATCACTTCCTGCATTGCCCTGGACGGATCTGACCTTTTCAGCAAACAGGAAAAAGAGGTTAAAAGAATTGAAAACGAAATTGCCCAAACAAAGGAGAATACACAAAAAGGAAAAGAAAATGTCTGGTTCCATGATGCCAGTTTCGGCAGCGTCAAAGTAGTTGACAAAAAAAGGGCAAACCGGAATGCGCCCTGGCTGCAAAGAACAATCACCTTAAAAGTAATTGAGCCGGTTTCTGCCAAGCAAATTGTCAACATGCTCCGGGGTAAAAATTTAAATATGACATCCTCTTTGCCCCTGGACAGCTACATGTATTCCGGGTTTGGCGTGACAGATGTTCCCATTGAAACGGCTGTTCAAATTTTGTTTGGGTCCATGGGCCTTGATTATGAGATTGATTATGACAACAAGGCCATCAGTGTTTTACCCATGAAATGGAAAACCTATTATGTCAATGTGGGCAACCGTACCGCAAGCTATTCCACCGGAACCGGCGGCTCGGATTCTGGCTCAAGCTCTTCATCTTCCAGTTCAAGCAGTTCAGATTCCTCTGATTCAGAGTCAGGAACTTCAGTGGACACAGACACATTGGATACCGGCGAAACATTCAGTATCCAGGCGAAAAATGAGTTTTGGAAAAGCTTGAACGACTCTGTTACACAACGGCTCAAGATTCTAGTGCCGCAATCCCAGGTGATTGGCGATGATTCTGATGGTGCCGGCACAGAACTGTACCAGGAGGTTACTATCGGCAAGTTTGCCTTAAACCCTGAGATCGGCTCCATCCAGATCCAGGCCCCGCGACATGTTCAAAAAGAAATGAAAGCCTACATCAACCGGGTTAACAATATGTACAACGCCCAGATCAAATTCACAGGCAAGCTTTTTGCCATGACCCTGGATGATAATGAGACACGGGGATTTGACATCAATATATTCAAGGAAATTGCCGAACTGAACGGGTATAATTTTTTGTTTCAGAACAATGCATTGGGAGGGGTTACCATTTCTCCGAATGGGAATATTACGCTGGGCAATCCCACTGCCGGCAACAACGGTCTGTTTGGTGTTTCCAAACCCCAGTCATTTGAAATGTTCCATGCATTTTTATCCGAGCTTTCCAATGTGGCGGTTCTTCAGGAGCCCGTGCTTTCTACATCCAGTGGTATACCGGCAAAGTTTCAAAAATTTGAAACCAAATATTATAATACATATTCTCAAACATCCTCGTCAGGAGACTCAGGCGTGGCCGTTGCCACTTCCAATGAGCTTGTTCCGGTCCAGTTCGGCACCATTCTTTCCATCAATCCTTACCTGGACATAGACAAAGGCATGGTCAGGGCTCAGATTTCATGGGAACAAAGCCTGCAATCCGGCGTTCAAACCATTAACCAGGTTATCAGTGAAACTGATGGCTCATCCAGGGATATTCCCATTGAAATACCCAATGTCACCGAGGCCACCTACTCAGGTGAAGCTCTTTTGAAAGACGGTGATATGATAATTATCGGCGGCCAGAAAGAAACCTTCTCCCGCCTGGATGATTCTGGTACCACAGGCTTGAAAGATAGTTTTTTAAGCCCCTTTGTCTCCAAGAAAAAATACACCAATCAGGACGTGGTTTACTATTTTGCCCTGCATATGCAGGTTGTAAAGATATAAAGGACAGCTTGATGAACCTGAACTCACAAAAAGGTTTTACCCTGCTCGAAATATTGATTGCCGTAGTGGTCCTGGGCATCGTTACCACCATGCTGGCTCCAACCATCAAGTTTATCCTCATGGCCAAAAAAAATGCCTATATTGAAAAGGAAAAGGTCAACAACAATCTGGTTGCAGCAGGCCTTTTAAATTTTGTGATCGAAGAAAGTGATGATGGGACCTTGCCATCTGTTTATACAGGAGAAAGCTATAGTGCCGCCGCCTGTGATCCATCCGATACCGATGTTTTGGACCAGATCAGCAAAATGGGTATTAGTGAAGACCACATCAACAATGACGGTACCATCTCCCAGCGTGAGAGGGTGTATAAAATTACGGATGAAACCCAGACCGCACCCCTATACGGTTCTGTCGGACCTGAAGTGAATCTGGATTATCAAATAGGGGTTCTTTATATGTCTGAATGCCCAAGAACAGATGCCTCCTGCGATCCTGAAGTCGAAACAGGGGATGACAGAAATGATAATTTTGGGGCAACCACTGTTCGCTTCAGCACGGAAGCGACCCAAAGAAAGCGAATGCAGCAGACCGTGGCCATGTTGAACACCCTTCAAGAACATTTTGTCGATTATTTTCGGTCCATGCAACAGGCAGCCGCTGCCGGATCAACCGTCAATTATTATCCGGATCCGGCATCCCTGGGAGGTTCCGGATTAACTGCGGCCAATCCGTTTTCCAATGAAGGATGTCATCATGATTGGCTATCTTTAACCTTTGAATATACTAACGGAACGATCCCTGAGATTGTCGGTCTTTCTGCCGATATAGTGGGGCAAACTCCCTGGGGGGGAGATATTGAGTATTGCCGGGATTATGAGCCGGATGCCGTGGATGCTTCCAATGCCGACATCGCCCCCCACTATGCTGCCTTTCGTTTTCATGAAGATATTACCGACGGGAATGCACCGGATGGTACCAGCGATATAGTTATTGGATTTTAATTAATATAATAAAGGAGTTGAAACAACATGAAGCAAAAAAGATCAAAACACCTGAACAACAAGGGCTTTACCCTCTTGGAAATCCTGGTGGGCGTTGCCATTATCGGTATTGTGCTCACCATGGCGGCACCGGGCTTTAAAAATGCCAGGACATCAAGCAAGGCAGTGGCATTACAGAGTGCTGCAGACAAGATCTATGAGCATTGGCGGTTTTTTTGTGAGGAAGCCGGTATCCCCATGAATCCAACCGATGGCAATGCCGCTATTCTTGATGACAACAGTGCCATGGATGTCCTGATTAGAGGAGAAGGCCTTGAAGATGACTATACAAACGCCTATGAGCGGTCCGGCCTTCAACCCATGACCCGCATGGCCACCTATGACGGCAGTGCTGAGAGCTTTGATGTTCAAGGCTTTCTGGTGGAGCTGACCGTTGACGGGGATGATTTTTTGGTAACCTACTCTGATGTACCCACAGAGATGGTTGAAGTTGTCTGGCAAAAGAATTTCAGTAGTGATTTTAATAAAGATTCAGCGATCACTAGCGGGAATGTCCAATATACCGAGGACGCAGACGGTGTTCATGACCTGGTCTTTGCACGTCGTATCTAATGGGGACACACTATGTTAAAACTGCCGAAATTTACCAAACACTTTGTCCAGAGCCTGGATGATTTCAACGGGATCGGTAAGGGCGATACAATCATTTTATCCGGGGATCTGGTTCTGGCCACCCTTGAAAAAAGTGACAACTACATTGAGGAAGGTTATATTCTTCAAAAGCCAAGAAGGATATCCCTTGTTCCAGACCTTAAAAATAAGAAGTTTTTGTATTTATGGGTAAAAGAGCAGGCTCTTTCACTGGCAAAGCAGATCAAAAACGTTCACCTGGTCCTGGCCCATGATTACTATCTTCGGGCAGGCTTTTTAAAACACAAAAGGACCGTGTTCCTGGCAGGTGGTGCATCGGATTATGCGGTCAACCTTGAGATTCTTATGTTTGAAAAAGGGGTCTTGCAGGATTGCCGGGAATTAACGCTTGAAAGGCATGATACACCCGAATTTACTGAACAGCTTCTGGAACACATCCATAAAATCAAAGACAAGTGGCCGGAAGCCAGAATCGAATGGCATGATCCCCTGCCTGAAATGCCCTCAGCCTTAAAAGGGTATCGAATAAAAAAAGCCGGCCCCCTTAATTTTTTGTTACCCACCTTTCAATCTGTTGAAAACGGTGAACAAAAACCATCCTATGGATTCTATGTGCTGGCCGGTTCTGTGACGTTTTTTTTTCTTACAGCCTATGTCCTGCTGTTAATGCAAAACCACAATGAATATAAAGAAAAAGTTCATTATTTCAAGCGGGCTATCAAGGGGTATGAAAAGATATATGCCAAGGGCGATAACAACCTGGACATGTTGGAAAAGCAGCGTAGCTTTTTAGACGAAACAAAGGCCTATAACGAAAAGACGGTCTTTATGAGCCAGATACTGTCATATTTTATCAAAAAAGACATCAAGGTCAGAGAATTGAAAATGGTCATGAAGACTGATCCGGATATGACCGTTAAAGACCACAGAAAAGCCAAAAAAAAGCATCGCAAACAAAAAGTAAAAGCCATTTATGACTTTGAAGTCGTGATCCACCTGCCCAAGCCTGCCAATCCTGACAAGCTCAATGGATTGCAACAGATCAATCCTGTGATGGAGGATATGACAAAGGCATTGGGCGTCAATCTGGATATGAAAGTCTGGAAGGAAAGCACTCTCAAAGGATTTATCCCGGCCCAACGGCGGGTTTACAAACTCCATGGCACGATCATTTCTACCCGGAAAACGGAGAAACAGGCATGAAAGATAAATATAAAATAGTGGTCGGCCTGGCGGTTATCATTTTGTGCGTTGTCACGATCAACAGTACAAAACAAGCCTTGCGTTTATCGAAAAAAAAAATAAAGGCCCAGCACGAAAACAATGTTGCACTGGACCGGTTTAAAAGCATTTATGACGGATTGAAACCGGTAAAGGATAATTGGAACACAACCTATCAGGACAGTGCGAAATTCAAAGATCATCTGCGGCTCTATGAAATGCTCGGTATTGAAAGATACGGCCTGAAAAGTGACGCAGAAAAGCTCAACCCCAAAGAGATTGAGCGTGTCTATTATCAAGGGACCAATATTGGTCTGGACCGTATCTGTTTAAAAAGCAAAAATGCGTCAGGATTTTTAATCACGGCCAACAGCTTCAGTGACATGATGAAAGGCCTTGATAATCTTACCAAAAGAAAAGATATCCGCATGGATAATATCAAGCTCGTTCTGCAAAAACAGCAGCCCAGTGCTGTCATAGAAAATTTTTGTGTCCTGTTTCGATCTAAAATTAAGGAAGGGGCATTATGAGCAAAACCATCAGAGATCAGAATCACATCATTCTTTTGATTGCACTGGTTGCAATTATCTACTTTATCAATTTCAAACTCAGTGATGTCAATGCCAGCATAAAAAAATGGCCGGTTGAGGGCAAGCAGACATCCATTAAAGCAGTTGAGCTTGCTGATCCTAAAAACATTCCACTGGTTCATGCCGGATCCAAGGCAAAAAAAACCAGCTATGAAGTTCTGGAAAACCTGGACAAAGCTTTTGCACCACCCCCAAAACCAGTTCCCAAACCGCAGCCTGTGGCGGTAATACCTAAAGCAAAAGAGCCGGCTCCTGTACAGGAAATAAAAGATCCGCCCAAACCAAAACCCAAGCCAAAGCCCAATTATCTTAAAATCGTGGCAAAAAAAATCAGGGTGCAGGGGATATCCGATACCGGGGCGTTTATTATGAATCGTTTTATCCCGGTCAATGAAAAGTTAACCGATTATCCCATCAGACAGGAAACCAACGCCCATAAATATATCACGCTGGCAAAAGTCTGCCCAAAGAACATGACCATCACCTTGTCCCATAGAGGCAAGAAAAAAACCATAAAGGTAGAACATTAAATGATCAGCTTTTTAAAGATATTTGTTTATAAATTCTGGTGGCTGATCGGCATTGTTTTGATCCTTGTCACCCCGGTCTTTATCATTGGCGTGTCGGAAAGCGTTGCTGCCTCGGAATCTGCGTTTTTAAAAGATATTGGCATGAAAAATTCTGCTGCAAAGATAGTCAATCTGAAACAGGCCCTTTTCTGGGAAGCCAGGGCCTTTGGCAACCGGGTCAAGGGAGCCTATGACTGGCAGCCGGAGCACAGGGTTTACGGCAATCTTTATTCTCTGGACCGCGACACAGGGGCTCTATATTTCCAGTACTATCAAGACGGCGAAATAA
>JAAEMC010000646.1 GCA_024225895.1 Desulfobacteraceae bacterium
AATTCATTTTTTCAAATTTTTTGTGTAATCGGCAAACATTTCATACATTGAGTTTTGCGCTATATCTGAAAACCCGAGCCCCAGGTCAAGCATTTTGGCGAAATGGTCGTCCACAGCAGCCTTGTGGGCGAGATAAGCTTCCACGGTCTGCTGAAGATATTTTTCAAAAAACTCGCGAAGGACGGTTTCCCCATACTGGATAGATAAGTAGAGCAGTGGAATGGGCAAAAGATTATTGTTCTTCTTGGATTCTTCCATGACAATCTGGGTGAGAATGAATGCAGTGACGTCTTCTTTTGTTTTTGCATCAATGATTTCCACATGGTGGCCTTGGCGTATGATATCTGCTACCTCTTTCAAGGTTACATACTTGCTCTTTTCGGTATTGTACAACCGCCGGTTGGCGTATTTTTTGAATCTCACTTTTTTTAGCGGCATTCTGTCTCCTTCACTGACCGTTTTTTATGCCCTGTATCTTAAGCCCCTTGCCCGGGGTGTCAAGCATAACTCAGCCTCATCCATTAAAACCAGGCGGACACAAGATCTGGTGTTGTGTCCTCCTTTTATATCATAATTTTGTTGC
>JAAEMC010000647.1 GCA_024225895.1 Desulfobacteraceae bacterium
GGGATGATGAAATGGTGGAGGTTACCCCTTTATCCATCCGGCTTCGAAAAACGGTATTGAATGCCAGCCAGCGCCAGGTACTAAAGGCAAAGGCAAAGAAAGGGGAGAAAAAGAAATAATATCATCGCCCCAATTTTTTATGGGATACCACAGACGTTTTTAGCTCAGGAATCCAAAAAAGATTTAGGATACTCGTGCAGTCAAGCTGCCTGTCAAAAGGTAACAACGGCAGCGGTTTTAGTCTTCGAAAAGGTCCGGGTAAAGTTCTGATGTGCAATCCGGGCAGAGTCCATGGGTAAAGAGCGTATCTAAGTTCTCGTACATATAATTTTCAAGATCTTCCCAACCGCCCTGATCATTTCTTATTTTTTTACAATGCGAGCAAATGGGAAGGCCTTGACGGGCCTTTTTAAGCTCTTTTTGTGTGGCAGTTAATTTTTCCAGCAATAGATCACGCTCTTTTTCCATTTTTGCCTTGTACAGGGCAATTTCAATGGTACTCTGCAATTCGCGGGTGTCCACAGGTTTGATTAGATATCCGAATGGTTCTAATATCTTTGCTCTTGCCATGAAATCATCATTGAAATAGGCGGTTAAAAAAATAACTGGCGGCCCATTGGTATCCTTGATTTTTTGGGCGGTCTGTATACCATCCATATCCCCTTTTATTTTTATATCCATGAGTACAAGATCAGGTTTTTCAGATTGGATGCTTTCAAATACTTTTTTCGAAGAATTCACCATGTCGGTTACCTGGTAGCCCAATGCGGTAATATTATCGCTGAGTTCAGCGGCAACCAGTGCTTCATCCTCTACAATCAGGATCCTTGAATCTTTCATGTATCCCCCCTTTTTTATACTGCTTCAATGGGCCATTGGATGGTAAAACAGGCGCCGCCATCATAGCTAATATCCCAATTCCCTTCAAGCTGATTTTCAACCAATAGGGAGATGATCCTCAACCCCAACGAGTTGATGTTCTTTATATCAATATCATCGGGTATACCCGGGCCGTTGTCCCGGACAATGAGGCAGATTCCGTCTTTGTTGCCTGTATTGAATGCCTGGATGGAAAGGTGGTTTTCCTCGGCACCCTTAAAGGCATATTTTAACGAATTGGTCACCAGTTCGTTGAGAATCAGTCCGCAGGGTACGGCCTGATCAATCGTAAGATTCACATTTTCCGAAATGATTTTGGTGTGAATTTGTCCTTTGGTGTTTTGCATGGCAGATACCAGCATTCCCACAAGATTGGTTGCATATTCCTTAAATGGAATCTGAGAAAACTGTTCAGACTGGTAAAGGGTTTCATGGATCAGCGACATGGACCGGATACGGCTTTGGCTGTCTGCCAATGCATTTTTTACACGGGTGTCTGACACATTCCGTGACTGGAGGCCCAAAAGGCTGATGATCACTGCCATATTGTTTTTTACCCGGTGGTGAATTTCTTTTAACAACACCTCTTTTTCTTCAAGACTTTGTTGAAGGCTTTCAATGAGATGGTCCAGGATGGTACCCAAAGCCTTGGTCTCAACAGTGCCGGTAATTGGAATCCTGCCGGAGGGGACGTCTTTTTTTCCAATCTGCCTGGCTGCTGCCATAAGTTTGTCTAAAGGACTGGTCAGGTTCCTGGATAAGAGCAGGGAGAGTAAAAGCCCTACTCCCATGAATATGCCGGACAGGACCAGGACCTTGTTATGAAGAAGTCTTGCCGGTTTGTTTTTTTCATCAAAATAAACCGAAGACGCAATATACCATTTAAAGGGTTCAAAATAAGCCACATAGGATCGCTTCCAGAACCGGAATTCCCCCTTGAAATCAGGGGGTTTTTCCCATAAATAATCCATCTGTTTTGCTGGTGTTTCTTCTGCCGCCATAAGGTCTTCCAAAATGGGATTTCCGGTAACAGGGTTGGTGAGATCGCTGAAATCCGCACCTTCCAGACTGGGATGGATAATCATTTCCTGGTTGTGGTCAAACAGGTACATGTACCCGCTGTCAGCCACTCGTATTTTGGAAAATGTCTGCTTGAGTTCTAATAAAATGGCTTTGTGGCGTTTGTTTATTTCCTCTTCAATATCATCGATATAGACACCGGTTCCCAATATCCAGTTCCATTCTTTAAAGCGTCTGCCATAGGAAAGCTTTGGCTTTTCTTTGGAAAGGCCTTCATTGGTGGGTTTGGGCCATAGATAATCCACATACCCTTCGTTTTTTTTGGCGCAGATTTCAGCAAAAGCCTGGAAAAGATTTTTTTTAATTCCCAGTGCACAGTCAAATTTTTTGTCATCCAGAATTTTGCCGTTGAGATCCGGGATGGTGGGATGCATTATCATGCGCGGAATGGGAAGACTCGTATCATTAATCCAGATATAACCCACCCCATTGTCATAGCGAAGGGTTTCAATAAAGTTGATGGCCTTTGTTTTTGCCAGGGCTTCTGATATTTCGCCATTCTGGTATTGGCGGTAAAAATTTTCAATGGCTTTAAAAGCCAAGGTAATGACATTGTTCAGCTCGGCCTTTCGTTTTTCAATCATGGCCTTTTTGTGAAAAACAAGGCTCTTATACTCATTTTCCACGTTAAGCAGGACTGCGTCTAAAACATTTCTGGCGTTTTCATCCTGGACAGTGAAGATGGCTTTTTCGGTTTCGCGATGAACAAAGAAGGTGATGGTCATGGTGGTCAAAAAGACAATTCCCGTGACCACCACGATGATCCTGGACCTGAGTGATTCTATCATGGGGGTTATCCTATAAAATCACCGGCAGGTTACAGCTAAAGGTGTTGTTCAATGATCTTAAAATCGCCGGAAGACGGGTGGTCCTCCTTAAATTGTTTCAAGCGGTTTTCAAGATCTTTGAACCGTTCTTTTCCGGTTTGGGATACACATGCCCGCAATCCCTCATGTCTGTCGCTGCCGGTTGTTGTCAGTGAGATGGCACTGATCCCATAATAAAGGAGTTCTTCTACAAGTTCAACCCCGGAAAAGTTCGGATATGAAAAGGTGAAATAAAAACCGTCAGCGATTTTATCCTGGCCATCCATATCGTAAACAATCTCAAATCCATTATCGGTAAAAAGTTTTTTCATTACTTTGGCGCGTTCTCCATAGGCCTTGACACTGTCCACGAAATTGAAAGTTCCCTCGTTTACGGCCTTTAAAATGCCGTGAAGTCCCCACTGCCCGGAATGGGAAACACCGGAACTTAAGGCATACATGGCCCCGAAAATATAGGCATACCCAAAATTACTACTGCCGAAATAGGGTTCAAGGTTGTCACCCTTGGAATTAAAAAGTTTGTCCGGGATGGCGGTCATTCCTATGCGCTGTCCTGCCAGAGAAAAGGATTTGGAACTGGAAATCAACAATATATAATTGTCGGTATATTTAGCAACAGAGGGGATAAAAGGAGGTTCACAAGGTGTGGCATAATCCTTTCGAAAATCCATGCCAAAATAAGCCAGGTCTTCAATAACGATACTATCATACTGGGTGGCCAGCTCGCCGATAATTTCAAGTTCAGTATCATTAAAACAGATCCAGGCCGGGTTGTTGGGATTGGAATACATAAGGGCGGCAATATCCCCTTTTTCCAGGTATGAGATTAATTTTGCCCGCAGTTTTTCTCCTCTGAATTCATAGACATCAAAATGTTCATATTCCACACCGATAACCGATGCCTGGCGTTTATTCACCGGAAATCCCGGATCAATAAACAATATCTTGTTTTTGTCCTTTATTCTTCTGGTGGTGCACATCATGGCCATATAGCATCCCTGCATGGAACCGACAGTGGGAAAGCAGGAGACCGGTTTAATATCTACATTGATAAAATTTTTTACAAATCCTGAGATTTCGTTTTTTAATTCAGGGATTCCGTCAAAAGGAGGGTATTTGGAACCCACTCCTTTTTTTAAAGCGGCTGTCTCAGCTTCCACGGCAATTTTCGGGGGATCAAATCCGGGCACTCCCATTTCCATTCGGATATATTGATCATGGGTAATGCCCTCTATGTTATTAACAATCCTGTTTAATTCCCGGATGGAGGCAAGACCTACGCTGGGCAGGCCCATTTTATCGATTTCCTGTTTAACTATTTTATGGTCAATGGGGGTTTTCATATGGAATCTCCGTAAAATGTATAAAATCTAATCAAAAATCTAATCAAATCTTCTAAAATCTGAATGAAACTATAATGGAAATCATCTGAAAATTGCAAGCAGAATTGAAAAATATCTTGTCAACTGATTTGATTTGCCGGATGATGGGTTTTCATTTAATTGAAGAGAACTCAGGAGCATTCAATGAGGCTAGTAAAAACATATGATTTTGACGGGATAAGGGGGTATGAGCTGGGATGGTCTCTGGCTGGCCCTCCGTGGATGACGACCTATCTTTATGTGGTGGACCGGACAATGATCGACACCGGCCAGGCCCATATGGGTAAAGAGGTATTGGAGATTTCAAAATCCTGCCGGGTTGAGCAGGTGCTTTTAACCCACCACCATGAGGACCACAGCGGGAATGCCGCCCGGATTCAAGGGGAATTAAACATATCTGTTTTTGGACATCCAATGACGGTTGAAAAAATGAAAAAGCCGTTTAAGATCCTGCCCTATCAGCATTATATATGGGGGGCGACCAGCCCTTTGCATATGGTGGAAAATCTGCCTGAAATGCAGACAAATAACGATTGCCTGATACCTGTGTATGCGCCCGGACATTCCAAAGATCATACGGTTTATTTAATGCCCCAAAGGGGCGTATTGTTTTCCGGGGACCTCTATCTTGCAGATAAAATCAAAATCTTCCGGTCAGATGAGTTTGTTTTTGATCAAATTATGTCCTTGAAACAAATTTTAACCCTTGAGTTTA
>JAAEMC010000648.1 GCA_024225895.1 Desulfobacteraceae bacterium
AAAATTGATATATCAAATTTGTGATATAAAGATATTTAAATCTTAAACTGCAATATTTATTTAATAATATATTGATAGCAACTTTTTGGTATGATACAGAATATCAGAATAGTGTTATAAAATACTGCACCGGTCATATATAATGGTAACAAAGGCGGCCAGCGCCTCTTCTAAAGCCAATTGGAGACAGCAAGATGGGAGTTGGAACTCAATTCGGGCGATTGCTCAAGGTTGATTTGAATTCAGGGCAATGCACTTTATCTGCATTCCCGGAATCCTGCGCTCAATACCTTGGCGGCCGCGGTTTCAATGCCTGGTATCTGTATCAGCACTTGCCAAAGGGCGTGGATCCCTTGGGCCCGGATAATATTTTATTAATCTCCTGCGGCCTTTTAACCGGTTCATCCGCACCGGCTTGTGCAAGGCTTCACATCAATTCCCTGTCGCCTTTAACCGGGATTTTAGGCAGCTCAAATATTGGCGGGTATACCGGCGCATGGTTGCGGTCGTGTAATATCTCATCCATCATTATTACCGGAAAAGCAAAACATCCGGTGGCCCTTTATATAGATGATAAAGGTGCCCGGCTTGGCGATGCATCCATTCTGTGGGGCAAAGATGCCTTTGAAACCCAGGATGCCATTCGATATGCGCATAAAGAGGGAAAACCAAAGATTCTTGCCATCGGGCAAGCCGGAGAAAACAGGGTCCGGTTTGCTGCCATTATGACAGAAAAGGATCATGCTGCCGGCCGTACCGGCATGGGCGCGGTCATGGGATCTAAAAATCTGAAAGCTATAGTGGTTTCAAAAGGGAGCCATAAACATTTCTTTGCGAAAAGTATCGTGCAAAAGCAGGCTGTGAAAGACTATGCCCTGGCAATTAAAAATGCGGCTGAATTTGGATTTTTTTCCAGATACGGTGGTGCCGGGTATGTGAACTGGGTCAATGACATGGGAATCATGGGCAGCAAAAACTACCAGGACATTGGAGTGGATCAGATTGAAAAAATTGACGGCCGTCAGCTTGAAAAAAATGTGATCAAAAAAACCGGCTGCTTCAAGTGTCCGATACAATGCAAAGCCGATCTTAAAATAAAGCAGCAAGGACAGGACAAAATTTTTACAAGGCCGGAATTTGAACCGGTTATCAATTTCGGTCCCAAGTGCGGCCTGGATGATCTTGGTGCCATTATCCGGCTCGATAATTTATGCGGCCGGCTGGGACTGGATACAACATCTTCTGCCGGTGCCATCGCCTTTGCCATGGATCTTTTTGAAAAAGGTTTAATGCCGGAAAGATGGTCCCAGGGGTTGGATTTGTCCTGGGGCAATGCCGAAACCATGGAAAGGCTGATCTACCAGATGGTTGAAGGCAAAGGCTTGGGAAAGATTCTGCGCCTGGGTGTCCGGCAAGCAGCAAAGAGCATAGGAAAAGAGGCCCAAAAATATGCCATGCATGTCAAGGGCCTGGAACTGACAGCGTATCATCCGGCCGCTATCATGGGAACTGCCTTAGGATATGCTGTTTCCAGCAGGGGCGGTGACTATAATAATGTTTATGCTTCCCTGGAATACAGCTGGACAAAAGAAGAGGCAAAAAAGGAATTCGGAACAAAAGAGGCGGTAAATATAAAGGCCATAAAAGCCAAAGGGCGGTTGGTGGCAAAGGCCGTTACCACTAATATTCTTGTGGACTGCCTCGGGCTTTGCAAGGTTCCGGTATTGTCGCTGTTGAAATCCTTTAACCTGGAACATGAAATCAGGCTTGCCAATAGCCTTACAGACCTAAAACTCACCAAAGTTGATCTTTTTGAATCCGCAATAAAAATTGCTGCCTTGGAGAGGCTTTTTAACCTGCGCCATTCCAAAGAGAGACTGGAGGATAAGCTGCCGGATACATTCATGGGCAATGTTGGTGACAAGGTGCTGACGACCGAAGATTTCAACAATATGCTAAAAGCATTTTACCGCGCCATTGGGTGGGATGAAAACGGCATCCCTTTGAAAATTGCGCAACCATAATATTTATTGATCAGGGAGGGTGTGAAGTTGATACAAACATCTAATACCAAAAGTAAGTCTGTCAGAATGAAGGTTTTAACTGACGATCAAATTTATGAAATCCGTCAGGCAGCATTTGATATCATTGAGACTATGGGGTTTAAATGCCACCATGGGGCTGTCCATAAAATGATGAAACAGGCTGGGGCATGGATTAAGGGAGATAGAATTAAAATCCCCCGTTACATTGTCCAGGCCTGCCTGAACACGACCCCCAAAGGCTGGACTATTTACGACCGGGATGGGAACCGCGCCATGGAAGTAGAGGGTGAAAAGAGCTACTATGGTACTTCCACAGCCAGCCCCAACACCCGGGATGCCTTTACCGGAAAAATCAGGGAAACGGGCATCGCCGATATTGAACTGGGTGCCAAAGTGGCCGATGCCCTGGAACACATTGACTGGGTGATGCCTTTTGGAACTGCTCAGGATGTTCCCGGTGATGCCGGAGAAGTCCATGAATTCCCGGCCATTGTTTCCAATACTACCAAACCAGCCGTTTTTATAGGGTATACTGCACTGGGTTGTGAGTATGTATATGAGATGGCTTCCGTGGTTGCCGGCGGCCAGGATAAGCTGAGTCAGAAACCTTTTATTATTGTTTACCCCGAGCCTATTGCACCGCTTTTCTTTCCGGATGCGGTCATTGATCGCATTTTTGTGGCTGCAGACCGGTTTATGCCCCAACTGCCGGGTTCCACTGTCTCTGCCGGTGCCACAGGCCCTGTGACCCTGGCGGGTGTCATTACCCAGATTACGGCAGAATCCTTGATCCACATTACCATTGCTCAGTTACGTAAAACAGGGTGCCCCGTGGCCATGAGCGGCAATGTAGGTATTTTAGATATGAGAACCGCGCTGATGACCATGGGCTCGCCAGAGAACAGCCTGGCCACCATTGCCCAGGCAGAGGTGGCCCGTTCCTTTAACCTGCCCACCTGGGGACTGGCAGGGGCGACGGATTCAAAACTTCTGGATGCCCAGGCAGGTCTTGAAAGTGCTTTCAGTATTTTTAGCCAGGGGCTTTCCGGTCTGAATCTAATCCATGATGTGGGATACATGGCTTCGGGCATGGCCTGTTCTCTGGAACAACTGGTCATGGGTAATGAAATTGTCGGCATGACCAAGCGTTTTGCCAAAGGCATTGAAGTGAGCCGTGAAACCATTGCACGGCAGATAATTGAAGATGTCGGGCCTGGCGGACATTTTATCACCCAGAAGCACACCATGGATAATTTTAAAAAGGAATTGTGGACATCGAACCTGCTAAACCGCCAGACCATTGATGCCTGGAAAGCCGCTGGTGAGCCTTCCATGGCGGACCGGGTAAAAGAAGAGATCGAAGATGTCTCCAAAACCCATAAGGTAGCGCCGTTAAGCGATAAAGTCCTTTCAGAGCTGGAACGGCTGAAAAAAGAAGGCGAAAGAGAGATCCTTTCCCAGCGAAATAATTAAAAATGAGAAATCCCTTGAATTGGACAGGGATTTGTGAATACGATGAACACGTTATTGTCCTTGGAGATTGACAAATGACCACGAAAAAATACGATGCCATTATCATCGGCGCAGGCATCATCGGCAATTGCATCGCCTACGAACTGGCTTCAAACGGATTTAAAACCTTAAGTATTGATAAACTGGGCGGATCTGGATTTGGTTCTACTGCCGGCAGCTGCGCCATTATCAGACTGTACTATTCATCACCGGAAGGGGTGGCCCTTGCCCGGGAGGGATATTATTACTGGATCAACTGGCCAAGATATTTAAATGTGAAAGATCCGGACGGCATGGCCTACTATAAAAACACCGGTGCCATGGTTTTTAAATCCGAGGTCAATAAGGATTTGATTCCAGTGAAAAAATCATTGGACAGTTTAGGGGTGGGATATCTGGATTTATCTGTGAAGGAAATGAAAAAGTATTTACCCAATCCGGATTTAAGATCCTTCTATCCCCAGAAGAGAATGGATGAAGAAGGGTTTGGTGAGGCCACAGCCGATACCATCCATGGCGCACTGTTTGTCCCTGAATCCGGGTATGTGAGTGATCCCAAGCTTTCTACACACAATGTAGAAGCAGCCACCCGGAATGTGGGAGGGGATTTTATGTTTAATGCCCAGGTCTCAGATATTTTGAAAAAAGACGGCCGTGCAGCCGGTGTTGCTCTAAAAGACGGCACTACCATCCATGCGCCGGTTGTTGTTAATGCAGCAGGACCCCATTCGTACATTATTAACCAAATGGCAGGGGTTGAGGACCAGATGAATATCAAGACAAGGGCATTGCGGGTGGAAGTCTCCCATGTACCAAGCCCCGAGGGGCTGGATTGGGAGAACAACGGAATTATAACATCCGACAGTGATACAGGGGTTTATACACGGCCCGAGGTGGGTAACCATTTTCTCATCGGCAGCGAAGAACCAAAATGCGATCCCCTGGAATATGTGGATCCCGACGATTATAATACGGATTTTACAGATCAGATGAGGGTACAGGCAATGCGGGAGGCCATGCGGCTTCCGGATCTGCCGGTGCCCAACAACCCCCAGGGCCTGGTGGATCTTTATGATCTATCTGACGACTGGTACCCCATTTACGATAAGTCCAGCCTGCCGGGATTTTATATGGCCATCGGAACCAGCGGGAACCAGTACAAAAATGCCCCGGTGGTGGGCAGCTTTATGCGTGGGCTTGTCCAATACTGTGAAAAAGGCAACGACCATGACATAGATCCGCTGCAATACAGGATGAAGTACATAAATCATACGCTTGATATTGGTTTTTTCAGCCGGAACCGCGAAATAAATGAAGCATCGAGTTTTTCAGTCATTGGATAGGTAAAAACAGCATTAATATTTTGCCTTTCAAGATAGTAACAGCAGGGTCGTATAAGTTTAAGGCGATTAAACGATAATTCTATAAATTGTATAAAGCAGTTTTATTTTTTAACAACTCAAATATATAGGGGAGAATCAGAATGGTTTTAAAAAAAGACAATCAAGAATCTCAAAAGGTACATCCCGGTGTTAAAAAAATGGAAAAAAGCCTTGCCCAAGGTAAATGCTCGCGCCGAGAATTTTTACGCACTATAACCTTGCTTGGTGTATCTGCTACAACTGCATACGGACTTGCAAGCTCTATACTGGGTGAAGATGTCTTGCCCGATCTAATTTCAAGTGCCCATGCCGACCAGAAAAAAGGCGGTGTCTTAAAATTTGGTATGCAGGTAATGGAAATGGTTGATCCGGCTACATTTTCCTGGGACCAACCATCTATTATTTCCAGGCACATTATTGAGTATTTGGTGGAAACAGGGCCGGACAATATCACCAGACCCGGTCTGGCAGAAAAATGGGAAGCTTCTGATGACCTGAAGATATGGACCTTCCATCTTCGTAAAGGGATCAAATGGTCCAATGGTGATGACTTTAATGCCGATGATGTGGTGTTCAACTTTACCCGGTGGCTGGACCCTAAAACCGGATCATCCA
>JAAEMC010000649.1 GCA_024225895.1 Desulfobacteraceae bacterium
TCCGCCTTTGCAACAACTTTATTCCGGATGTCACAAAAAAGTTTATACTCCAAAGCATTTCGTTTTTCCTGGGCATTGAGAATAGTGACTTCTACATTCTTCATGTCTTCGGTAATGAATCGTTCCGCATTTACAAGTGTCTGCTTCCGGATGTAATGTTCTGGTACCTTGTCTGCCTGGGCCTTTGAAACTTCAATAAAATAACCGAAAACCTTGTTATATTTTATTTTTAAGGAAGAAAGTCCCGTGTTTTTCTTTTCCGTGGTTTCGGCTTTGGCAATCCATGTTTTTCCATCCCTTGAAACTGACAGGAGTTCATCCAAGTCTTTTGAAAATCCGTCATTGATTAATCCGCCTTCATTTACTATGTGGGGCGCATCTTCCCTAATAGCCTGTTTAATGATCTTGGCAAGAGTCAAAAGTTCGTCCAATAAAGAGCCTTGGCTTTTGATATCATGCCCGGAAAGTAAGGAGTTTGAAAATGCATCCAGTTCTTTGAAAAGATCCGGCAGTTTTTGCAAGGACGTTTGGAGTGCAATCAGATCCCTGGCATTGCCTTGGCCCATTGATATCTTGCTGCCAAGCCGTTCAAGATCGTAAACCGATTTTAAAAGGGAAATAATATTATTATGGATATGGGTATTGCTGTTGAGTTCTTCAATACTGTCAAGCCGTTGGATTATTTTTTTGGCATTGATAAGCGGATATCTGATCCAGTTTTTAATAAGCCTGGAACCCATGGCTGTCACAGTCCTGTCCAGAACATGGATCAGGGTCCCTTTTTTATCCTGGGTCTGGATATTTTTTAATAATTCAAGATTTTTACAGGATTTATCATCAATGATTAGAAAATGATCCAGTTTATATGGGGTGATCTGGAAGATATGTTTTGTGTCCTGCATCTGGGTGTCGGCAACATAAGAAAGGATTGCACCCGATGCTGATATTGATGCCATTTGGCCCTCAATGCCAAAACCTTCAAGACTTCGGGTTTTAAATTCTTTAATCAGCCTTTCCTTTGCAGATTCTACATGGAATTCTGCGGAATCAAGAAAGGTGATCTGTCTGCCGGCAAAAGCATCCCTGATGGATTTATAGGCAGGATCTTTTTCAAATTTTGAAGAAAGCAGGATCTCTTTGGGATCGGTTTTTAATGCCTCATCAATAAGGGCCCCAGGTATTTTTGATGTTCCGGCTTGAACTTGCGTGGTTTTAAAGGTGCCTGTGGAGATATCCAGAAAGGCTATTCCGGCACTATCATTGATTTTGGATAACGCCAAAAGAAAATTATTGCTGCCCTTATCCAGAAGCGTTTCATTGAGAATCATCCCGGGCGTGAGAACCCTGACCACCTCTCGTTTGACAAGTCCTTTTGTGGTGGCTGCATCCTCCATCTGTTCGCAGACTGCCACTTTGCATCCATTTTCGATCAGTTTGGCAATATAGTTGTCTGCTGCTCTGAAAGGCACTCCGCACATGGGGATGGGGTTATTGTCGTTTTTGTTTCTGGATGTCAGGGCGATTTCTAGGATAGATGCAGCTTTTTTAGCATCATCATGAAACATCTCATAAAAATCTCCCATCCGGTAGAACAAAATCGTATCTTTGTATTGTGCTTTGATGGAGAGGTACTGCGCCATCATGGGAGTGTTTTTTTTATTACTCATTGACTACTTTGTATCAGGCGTTAATCTGTAGCGGTTTGGGTTTCGTCCTTGTCTGCTGATGGTATTTTCTCTTGGGGCTGTTCCTCTTTTCCGGCTATTTTGTTTTCTTCGGATACAGGTGCATCCGTGGTCTTTAAGGCGCCTGCCGATGCCTTAACTTTTTTCATATAAGGATCATTTTTATAGAAGTTTAATTCATTGATCAGATCATCTATCTTTTCATTTTTAGCATTAAGGGATGCATTCAAACCTTTAAAGGCCTTGTTTGCTTTAAATCTTGTTACCATCCATTTAAAACCTGCAAGCAAGTAGCCTATAAGGAAACAAATTCCCCAATATCCCACGTTCTGAATTTCCGGGGTTGCCCAATTCCAGTTGGATATCTTAAGATCATAGTTTAAAGATTGCTTAGCGAGAAAAAAGCCTTGGTTTTGATAGATTAAAAGTGCCAGCGCAACAAGAACGATCACCCAAAAAGCCCATTTAACTGTTTTCATTTATCCACTCCAAATATTTGTTCATTTTAATTTTTAAATTGGGGTGATCATAGATCAAATTTCTTTTTTTTTCAATTCTTCTTTTCGGAACAAAAAATGAGTAGAATCACCTTGGTTGTCCGGCTTACACAAAAACGGGATTCACCAGGTTAACCTTTGTGGTGTCAGTGAACA
>JAAEMC010000650.1 GCA_024225895.1 Desulfobacteraceae bacterium
ATTCCCTTGATGAAAAAGGTTGGTTTCTCTGCTGAGAAAGCGGGCGCAGTTGAGGTGGCTGCATCCACAAACGGTCAGTTAACCCCGCCGGTTATGGGCGCTGCTGCATTTTTGATGGTGGAATATGTCGGTATATCGTATGTAGAGGTTATCAAGCATGCATTCTTGCCTGCCATCATCTCTTATATAGCCCTGGTCTATATTGTCCATCTTGAAGCCTGCAAGATGGGGCTTAAAGGGATGGAGAAAAAGGTCACCAGCACACTTACTCAGAAGCTGTTGTCCTTTATCATGGCCCTGGCTTTTATCATAATTGTCGGTGGATTAACCTATTATGGCCTTGGCTGGATAAAAATAGTGGCAGGTAAAGCAGCCATTTATATTGTGGCGGTTCTCCTTGCCCTGGCGTATATTGCGCTTCTCTGGTATGCCGCCAAGGTACCGGAATTGCCGACCTCCCATGAAATTGATGAATTGCCTGATTTGGGCTCTACGGCCCAGGCCGGCTATTATTTTCTTTTGCCCATTGTGGTGCTGATGTGGTGTCTGGTAGTGGAGCGGTTTTCACCTTCCCTGTCGGCCTATTGGGCCACAATGCTGCTCATGGTTATTGTAATAACCCAGCGGCCGTTAAAAGGCGTTTTCAGAAAAGCGCAGGGAACTGATTTTTCTTTTAAAGCCGGATTTGATGACCTGATAGAAGGATTGGTCTCAGGGGCCCGGAACATGATCGGTATTGGCGTGGCCACTGCTGCCGCCGGTATTGTTGTGGGTACGGTGACGCTGACCGGTATCGGGCTTGTCATGACTGAATTTGTTGAATTCATTTCCGGTGGTAACCTGATGCTCATCCTGTTTTTTACAGCGTTTATCAGCTTGATCCTTGGTATGGGGCTTCCCACCACAGCCAATTATATTGTTGTGTCCACCCTCATGGCTCCGGTGATTGTGAATCTGGGTGCGCAGAACGGACTTATTGTGCCGTTGATTGCGGTTCATCTCTTTGTTTTTTATTTTGGCATCCTGGCAGATGATACGCCACCGGTTGGGCTTGCGGCCTTTGCCGCTGCCGGCATATCAGGCGGTGATCCGATAAGGACCGGTATCCAGGGATTTACCTATGATATCCGGACAGCCATTTTGCCGTTCCTGTTTATTTTCAATACTGAACTTTTGATGATCGGTGTTGCCAACTGGTTTCATCTGATAGTAGTAGTAGTTGCGGCTGTAATTGCCATGTTGGTTTTTGCGGCTGCCACCCAAGGGTTCTTTTTGACCAAGAACAGGCTATGGGAAACCCTTGTGCTGTTGCTGGTGGCCTTTATGCTGTTTCGGCCCGGTTTCTTCTGGGATAAAGTTTTTCCGCCTTACATTGATAAGCCGGGAATCGAAATAGCGCAGATTGTCGAGCAGATGGATGAAGGGGCCATGCTGCGCGTGAAAATTAAAGGCGAGAAAATGGACGGCACCGAATTTACAAAAGCGGTGATGTTTCCCGTCGGTACTGCTAAGACCGGTGCGGAAAGACTCAATGAAATCGGTTTTGAAACCCGGGAAGAAGAGGGCAAGGTTTTTATTGACAATGTGGTCTTTGCAAGTAATGCGGAAAAAATGGGAATTGATTTTGACCAGGAAATTATCCAGGTTAAAATGCCTTCTAAACGGCTGCCCAAGCAGATCATGTTTTTTCCGGCCATTGCCTTGTTTGCCTTTATTTATACTGTGCAGCGCAAACGCAGGGAAAAGTTAGAACCCGAGGTTGCTCAACCCGAAACCTAAGGAGATGCTTATGTTTAAGAAAATACTGGTTCCCATTGATGTAGAATACCCGAAAACATCAAAGGCAGTCTATGATAATGCAGCGGATATTGCCAAGCTCAGCGGGGCGCAGATCCGTGTCATATCTGTTATGCCCGGATTTTCCATGCCCATTGTAGCTTCTTATGTGACCGAAGAGATTAAAAAAGAAGCCTATGAGGACTTTAAGAAAACCCTTCGCAAATTCATTGATGATAACTGCGGGGAGAATGTTTCTTTTAAAGTCTTAACCGGCAGGCATTTCCAGGTCATTTTAAAGGATGCCCAAAAATGGGGGGCTGACTTGATTGTGGTTTACCACAACCACCGCCGTAAAATCAATGAGGCCTTTTCCGGCACCTGTGCCCAGCGCATTATAAAAAATGCCGATTGTTCTGTCTTAAGACTGAGAAATGTTTTAAGCTGATAAATCGATATTGTAAATCATCAAGGGTTTAACCGGCTTAATTTGCCGGTTAAACCCTTTTTCTTTTTTGAATCTCATAAAACGTCTTGATCTTTATTTGCGTATCTTCTACTTTTTTTAAAAATTTAAACATTCAAAACACAAAGTGGTCATATGAAAAAACAAGTAAAAACATCCTGCCCCATGGACTGTTTTGACCTTTGCAGTTTCAAGGTCACGGTTGAAGATAATAAAATTGTGCAATTTACCGGGGATAAAGATCATCCCATTACCCGGGGTGTTACCTGTAAAAAAGGTAAAGCATTAGTTGACAGGCTTTATCACAAAGACCGGCTTACTCATCCTTTGATAAAACGATCAGGCAAATTTGA
>JAAEMC010000651.1 GCA_024225895.1 Desulfobacteraceae bacterium
ATCAAAATATTGTTTACAGTGAATTAAGCGGCGTGATGACAGAATTTTTATTGGACGATGTTCTGAATTTATACCGGCAGGTACTTAAAAAAAGTGGTTTCTCAAAGGATACAGGCTTTTACAGGATACAAAATTGGGAGAAATTTGAAAGAAGTTCCTGGAAAGCCAGGAAAAAATATTTTCAAAAAATTAGAGAGATCAATAAAGAATTCCTCAGCAGGGCAGCAGTAATATACGGGTTAAATAAAATAATGAACCTCGTGGTATATATCAGCAGACGGTTTTTGCCATTTGAGGTTTATATTGCAGATGATTTTGATCATGCAATGACAATTGTCAGGGATTTGCAAGAATCATTCAAAAATAAGGATGTGAAGAAACAAGAGCCGGACCAGGTTGCCGGAGTGGATGATCAGATCCAAATTTATCAGAACGAGATTCTTAAATTTATGGGAGCATTGAATTGGGATGAGAAAGGATATGCTCCGTTTGATTTTGATGATTCCCATCCATTTAAAGAAACCTTCTATGCACTGGCTGTCATAAAAGAAGATTTGGACAGGATCTTTGATGAACGTGCAGAAACGGAAACAAAATTGCGCCAGAGCGAAGAACGCTATCGCAGAATCCTCGAAGAGATGAACGAAGGCTATTACGAAACAGATCTAAAGGGAAATATCGTATTTTTTAACACTCCCCTTGTTAAGATGATCGGTTATTCAAAAGAAGAACTTGCTTCAATGAATTTCAGGCAGTTCATAGAACGTAAAAACTGGGATAATGTGCTACAGACTTTTCAAAAGGTGTTCGTTACCCGGGAGCCTGAAAGCGATTTTGGTTATGAGATTTTGGCTAAAGACGGATCTAAGCTTTATGGTGAAACATCAATCTCCCTGGTCGAGGATGTCAACGGAAAAATTTTGGGTTTCCGGGGCATGGTTCGGGACAGAACCGAAAAAAAATCCCTCCAGGATCAGTTGATCCAGCATCGGGACAACCTTGAAAAGATGGTGGCCAAAAGGACACTGGAACTGGAAGATGAGGTTGAAAAAAAGAATCGTGCCGAAAGAATGAATTCGGTTCTTTTTAAAATTTCAACTGCTGTAAATACAACGGAAAATCTGGATGAACTTTATACATTGATCCACAAATATCTAAATGAGATCATTGACATCCCCAATTTCAGTATTGGTATTTACGATAAAAATGAAGATACGTTAAACATTCCTTACTATGTTGATCAGCACGGCCAGGAAATTTCTGAGATCCAAAATGTTTCCAAAGGCACTTCCTTGTATTCTGAAGTGATTTTAACCCGTGAACCTCTTTTTTTAACCCGGCAGATGATTGTGGATACGTTTAAAGACAAGCTTTTACTTGAGCATATGCCAGATGTCTGGATCGGTGTGCCTCTGATAAACAAGGACCGGGTGATCGGAATTATTGCGACGCAGAATTTCAGGGATCCTGAAGGATTTAAACAAAAAGAACTTGAAATTCTCATCTCGATTTCCAATCAAGTGGCCATTGCCATTGAAAACAAACAGGCGCTGGATAGCCTGAATGAAAGAGAAGAAAAGTACCGCAGGCTCATTGAGACAACCTCTGCAGGATATTGGCAGGTGGATGAAAATGATGTCACTGTGAGTGTCAACCAGGCTATGTGCGACATGATCGGATATGAGATAAAAGAGATTATGGGCAGAATACCACTGTCCTTTGTGGATGAACACAGTAAAGCTGAATATCAATCCCAGTTGGAAAAGTCTTTTTTAATCACGGACAGAAGTTATGAAATGGCCTTAAGAAGGAAAGACGGGGAATTGGTATATGTGAAGATTGACGCCACATCCATGTTTGACGATGATGGTGAGTTTTTGGGCTCCTTTGCCTTTGTTACGGATATCACCCATAGAATCAATGCCCAGGTGGAAATGCAAAAGGCCAAATATAAGGCTGAAGAAGCATCCAAAACAACCCAGACCATACTGGAGAAGCTCCAGGCCGGGGTTGTGCTGATCAATGCAGATAATCATGCTATTGAATTGGTCAACCAGGCAGCGGCAGATATGTTTGGTACCTCTCCCGAACGGATGGTGGGAAATATCTGTTACGGCTATTTATGCCCCCGGGTAGAAGGCGATTGTCCCATTTCTGATTTGGGAAAACAAATAGACAATTCAGAACGGTATATGCTTAATATTTTCAGAGAACGGATTCCTGTTCTTAAAACCGTTAACCTCATCACCATGAACAACCAGGACTATCTGTTGGAAAGTTTTGTTGAGATCACAGAGCAAAAAAAAGCAGAAGAAGAACTGATAAATGAAACCGAAAGGGCTAATAGAATGGCCATGGCAGCCAAAGCAGCAAGCCAGGCCAAATCCGAATTCCTTGCCAACATGAGTCATGAAATCAGAACACCCATCAATGGTATTATTGGCATGGCTGAAATTTTGCAGGACACTTCTGCAGATGAAACACAAAGACAGCTGATCGAAACTGTCAGCAGTGAAGCAGATTCGCTGCTGAGTATAATCAATACTATTCTTGATTTTTCAAAGATTGAAGCCGGGAAAATGGAATTGGAGGAAATCGCCTTTGATATGAGAGGCACTTTTGAAGATATTGCAGCTTCTTTGAGCATAATGGCCTCAAAAAATCAAATTGAATTTATTTCATACCTTGATACTGATGCGCCTACTTTTTTGATCGGAGATCCGGGAAAATTTCGCCAGATCTTGATGAATCTTGCCGGCAATGCCTTGAAATTTACCGAAGAGGGTGAGGTGCTGGTCAGTGGCAAGAAGGTAAAAGAGAGTGAAAATCATGTCTTATTGCAGTTTGAAGTGAAGGATACGGGTATTGGTATCCCAGAAGAAAAACAAAAGACGATTTTTGAAAGTTTTTCCCAGGTGGACGGGTCCACGACCCGTAAATACGGCGGCACAGGTTTGGGGACCACCATCTCAAAACAGCTTGTCGGCCTCATGGGAGGCGACATCGGTTTGGAAAGCAAGGAAGGAAAAGGTACAATAGTTACATTTACTATTGAATTTAAAAAGCAGCCCAGAAAACACATATCATTACAACAGCCTGACTTTAATATTAGCGGATTAAACATTCTGGTTGTGGATGATAACCAGACCAACCGGTATATTTTTTATCAATATCTCAAATCTTTTGGATGTATTCCCACGCTGGCAGACAATGGCCAGGCTGCTTTAAATGAACTGCTTGAATCAGATCAAAAAAAGATGTTTGATGTTATCCTGTCCGATTATAGTATGCCCGTAATGGATGGGTTTGAACTTTCTAAGAATATCCGGGCCAGAAAAGATTTTGACGACATCCCCATTGTTATTCTTACATCCAGGGGAATGATCGGGGACAGCCAAACCTGCAAAGAAATCGGAATAGAAGGGTATTTGTCAAAACCTGTAAAAAAACAAGAGCTTGAGTTAACCATAGCATCCGTCCTTGGCTTAGCCAAACAGGAACAGATCAATAAAACAAACCTTGTTACCAAGCATTCCATAAAAAATATTGGGGAAAATAGGATTCAGGTTCTCCTGGTCGAGGATTATCCAACCAATCAGCAAATCGCAAGAAGACATTTAGGTAATGCAGGCTATAGTGTCACGTTAGCTGAAAATGGGATCAAAGCAGTGGAATTGTATAAGATTAAACACTTTGATTTGGTCCTCATGGACATTCAAATGCCGAGGATGGATGGGTATGAGGCCACTTTCAATATTCGCCGGTTTGAAAAACAGAAATTGGGTAAAGAATTTAACATTTCCAAAATTCCTATTATCGCCATGACAGCCCATGCCATTGAAGGATATCGGGAAAAATGTCTAAAAGCCGGAATGGATGATTATATTGCCAAACC
>JAAEMC010000652.1 GCA_024225895.1 Desulfobacteraceae bacterium
ATTGTCAAGAGACTCTTTCTTACAAAGCCTATAGTTTAAAAGTTTTAGATCAAAAATTAAAAGAACGCATTTTTCTTCCCTATGGAGAATATGCTGTGCAGGTTTTTCATGACGAAAACAGCAATACGAAATTGGATAAAAGAATATTTGGCATACCCATCGAACGCTATGGATTTTCCAATAATGCCTCGGGGAAATTTGGCCCTCCTGAGTATGAGGAAGTTTCTTTTACCGTAGATTCTTTCCAGACAAAAATGGAAATTAGCTTGAAATAAAAATCAAGAAATAAAGGGATATTATCATGGAAAAAACCAGCAGCTTATCCAGAAGGAAATTTATAAAAACCATACTGGCTGCCGGCAGTGCCGCAGCCGTGAATTGGAATGCTTTCAGCTTGGCGGCCTCAGGGGTTAAGGATAAGAACAAATTTGCTGTGGTGGTGATTGGTGCCGGCCTTGGCGGCCTTGTCAGTGCAGCTTATCTTTCAAAGTACGGGTTTGATGTGACCGTTGTTGAGCAGCACAGCATTCCCGGTGGTTATGCCACCTCCTTTGATAGGGAACAAGGTAAATATTCTTTTGATGTTTCCTTGCATGCCACTGTTGCAGAACATGCCATGCCCCAGAAAATACTGGAAGACTTAGGAATTTGGAATAAACTTCGCATGGTCAATACCCCTGAATTGCGCCGCATCATCACATCCTCCTTTGATATCACCTTGCCGGCTAAAAACCCGGAAGGGGTAAAAGAAGAACTATCAAAGGTCTTTCCCCATGAAAAAAAAGGGATTTATGCATTTTATTCCGAAATGGAGCAGGTGATAGCCGAATTATGGAAGCGAAAACGGTTTAAAACATCCATGATGGGAAAACTTGAAAACTTAACCTTGGAACAATGGATGTCTAACCATGTCAAGGATCCGGATGTAAAATATTGCATGGCTATTTTCTCAGGATATTATGGACAGCATCCCTCCCAATTAAATGCCTTGTTTTATGCCATTGCCACAGGTGAGTACCTGGTACTTGGCGGTCAATATTATAAAACAAGATCCCAGGATTTAAGCGATACCCTGGCAAAAGCCATTGAAGATAACGGCGGCCGCATCCTGTATAATACCGAGGTTGACCAGATTCTTTTTGATAAAAATCAATCCATTACAGGGGTTTTAGATTCTCAAAAAAAGCTGATCCCGGCAAAGGCCGTTATTGCCAATAGCAGTGTGCCCGCACTTTTAAACCAGATGGTGCCCAAAGATCTTATTCCCAAATCTTTTAGCCAAAGCCTTCGCCACCGAAAACCTTCTATTTCAAGTTTTGTGGTCTGGCTGGGATTAAAAAAAGAGTTGGAATGCGTTAACAGTTATGAGATCAGCATCCGGGCGGAGCAGGGACAAGCAGGCGACTTGGCAGCATCCGGTATTGGTGTAACCCTGTATGACAATCTTTTTAAGGGTTATTCCACGCCCGGTACCTCTACCATTACCCTTATTGCGCTTTCTGACTATAAATCGTGGGATAAATATGAAAAAGATTATTTTAACGGCCAAAAACAAGCCTACACCCGTGAAAAAGAAAGAATTGCCAATGCCTTTGTTCAAAGGGTGGAAAGAAAGCTGATCCCCGGACTCTCGGATATGATTGAGGTCATGGAAATAGGAACGCCTTTAACCAATCTTTATTATACAAAAAATCCCCAGGGTGCGATTTACGGATTTCATCCTGAGAAATCCCGGTTAAAAGCACGAACCCCGATTAATGGCATTTACCTTGCCAGTGCCTGGTCCCATGGCGGAGGATACACGCCGGTAATGATGGGCGGCAGACAGGCAGCAATGAATCTGCTAACAGATTTTAAAAACAGATGATAAAATTATTTATTCTTTTTTATCTTAGGTGAAAACATTTGATTTAATCAAAAGGATTTTAAAATAGTAGGATAATAGAAAACCTGGGATGGAAAAACTGCAAAATACCATAAAAAAGCATTGCAATCATCAAGGATTTTAGCCAGTTAAACTTCTTGACTTGTCCACGCACTTTTGAATAGAGTTCCAGAATAATTCAGATGCCAGCCTTGTAAAATTAGGATGGTGAAACAAAAGAAAACAGATTTTGGAGGCTCCATGCAACAAAAGTTTATCATAACTGCTTTTGGAAAAGACCGCCCCGGTATTGTCGCTGATATTGCCGAG
>JAAEMC010000653.1 GCA_024225895.1 Desulfobacteraceae bacterium
GTGGCTGAATTGGTGGTGGCCAGTATTCATTCTCCCATTGTATTCCTTTTGGTGATGAATATTTTATTGCTTGGTATTGGTATGTTCATGGATATCATTTCCGCCACACTGATCTTAGGGCCAGTCTTTTTACCGCTTCTTGAGCCGTTTGGTGTGGATCCCATGCATTTTGGCCTGATCATGACAGTTAACCTTGCCATTGGATATTGTACACCGCCTATGGGGGTGAGTCTTTTTATAACCGGGGCCTTGGCCAAGCGGGATATTATTTATGTGTCCCGGGCGGTGATGCCGTTTTTGGCTATTCAGATCGGTGTGTTATTCTTTTGTACATATTTCCCTGATGTGGTGCTCTTTTTACCCAAGCTTTTTGGACACCATTAAAAATAAATCGAAAGTTTATGCCATAAGGCTGGGAATCAAAGAAGCCGGGATTCATCGTGACCTCCTTGAATGTCGGCTTTCTTTCTTTGTTTTTGGTTTTGTTTAAAAAGGTGTGGCAATATTTGCCAGAAGGGAAGGAATAAAAGGGGGCGGAGCGGTGTTAAGACCGCTCACCCATTAGATGCCTTTATCTATGATTTTTTTGTCGTGGAGGAGCCTTTCCTGGATTCCTTTTGAAACCTGCCAGTTCTTTTCAAAATCATCCCAGAATTCTTTGTTACTCTCTTTCCAATTGTTACCAAAGCGAAGATTGAAATGACTGCCCAGTTTTTCAAAAAGAAGTTTCCAAGTGGGTTTGCCTTCATTTTTAGCGCCCATGAGTTCTTCAATCAGGGTGTCTAACTCGCTTAAATGCTCTTTGGAAAGATAGGAAATCGCTCCTTTTTTTATGGATTCCATCAATGATTCCGGATTCAGGGAATTGGCTGTCAGCATCACCGCAGGAATGTCGTTTTTGACACATTCTTCTAGAAGTTTGATGCCGTTAACACCCATGATGTCCAATATCGCAAGATCATATTTGGTCTGTAAAATCTTGGTTGATGCGGTTTCATAATCCTGGGCTGTATCAACATCTGCTTCATCAAGTATTTCTACAATTGTTTCAATGACGTCCCATTCATCATCCACGGCCAGAATATGCTTGTTTTTTAGAAAAGAATTTGTTTGTGCCATTATTTTGTGCCTCCTTTTTTGAAAAATTGAAATAAAAAAGGAAATTAATCAATTTGTCTTATAATTATTCAGCCGATTTAGGGGGAATGGCTGGATAAATTAATTACTTTTGTTGTTTCCCCTAACTTTATGAAGCTATTAAAAAAACAGCCAAAAGTCAAGCAATTCAAAGAGAATGAAGCATACTATTAAGTCAAGAATATTTAATTGCTTTGAAACAAATATTTGCATAAAGTGTAGGACAAATCAACATAATCAGCAATTTGTTGGGAGGAATTTATGACAAAATTGGTTGCCATTTCGTCAAGTCCTATCAAAAAAGGTAATTTAGAGTACCTGGCAGGCCATATGGTTGAGGCTGCAAAAACGAAGGGATGCCAAACCCATATGTTTCATCTTTCGTCAATGAAAATAAAAGAGTGCATACATTGCAACGCTTGTGTTGCCAAACAGAAATCAGGGAAATATTGTATGCTTGACGATGATGCCCAGGCTATTTTTGAAAAACTTGAGGAAGCCGACATCATCCTTTTAGCAAGTCCGGTATATCATATGCGGATGAATGCCAGAATGGCGGCATTAACTGACCGGCTCCGGGTCTTTATTTTCGGTAATATTTCAGGAGGAAAGCTTAAAAACAAAATCGGCATCAGTGCTGCTGTAGCTTGGAAACGCCATGGCGGATTTGAAACAACCCATCTTTCCCATATGTATGTATTTTACAATCTTGATATGCTGCCGGTTGGGTGTCATCATTCCATAAGTCCCCTTGGGGCTTCTGCAGTGTCTATCAGGCATGGCGAGGGCTTGTTTGAAAGAGATATTAAAAAGGGTGTGATTGAGGATACTGCCGGCTTAAAATCCGGCGAGATGCTGGTAAAAAGAGCATTGGAAGTCTCTAAAATGGTTCGCAGAAGTTAACGGATTTACAAAGGATACTTTTTTTGGTTATCGGCTAGTTCTACTGGTTAAAAAGATTGATTTACACTGGCACAACAAGTATGTTGAACCAGTTCAGCATAATAGGCAATATGGTTTGAAATTATATTTTGAGGATTGTACTTTTAGGTGAGCCAAAGACAAATTTTCAACTCAGGTGTCGTCCAATTTGATATAAAAAATGGGCGGATAAAAGAGAATCTGAAGGTGATTTTCAGCCACCTTGAACAACTTGCTTTTCAAAAGGTTCGTTTGGCTGTTCTACCTGAAATGTTTTCATGCGGATTTGACAATGAGCATTTATGTTCCCATGCACAAAAAACTCCTGCAATAATAGAGGAATTAAGTCGGTTTGCAAAAGAACATCAAATGGCAATTGCTGGTTCTCTTCCTGTCAATGAGGATACAAAAATTTATAACACCATGATTTTTATTGATTCTGACGGATCTGTGAAAGGAACTTACAAGAAGATTCACCTGTTTAAGCTTACTGGCGAACACCTATTCTATGCTGCAGGAGATCGTTATGCAGTGATTAATACCAGTTTTGGTCGAATCGGTTTAATGATATGTTATGACCTCAGATTCCCGGAGCTTGGGCGGATTCTGTTCAAGAAAGGGGCCCGGATAATTCTTATATCAGCACAGTGGCCTGAAGCTCGAAAAGCCCATTGGCAAGCCCTTTCAAGGGCCAGAGCTATTGAAAATCAATTGTTTGTCATCTGCTCAAATCGAACAGGAACTGATGGAAAACTTGAATTTCCAGGGCTTTCCATGATAATTGATCCCATGGGAAATATAATTGCTAATGCAGGATCAAAGGAGCACAATCAGACTGCACAAATAGATTTGGACATGATTGAAAAAACCAGAAGACAGATTCCCTGTCTGAAAGACATGAGAGATGATGTTTGTTAATAAAGACAAAATCGTTACAAAAGATCGGATGTCTCTTCTTGCAAATGATTATAAAAAGGGAAACAAGCAGATCGTATTTACCAATGGATGTTTTGATATCCTTCACGCAGGGCATGTGGCGTACTTAACCGAGGCTGCACAACTTGGCGATATATTGGTTTTAGGTTTGAATTCGGATGTGTCGGTCAAAATAATAAAAGGAGAGAAAAGACCAGTGATAAATGAGGATCACAGAGCACAAGTTGTTGCCGGGCTTGAATGTATTGATCATGTCGTGCTTTTTGATGATCCTGATCCAGAAGACCTCATTAAAACAATCTGTCCGGATGTGTTGGTTAAAGGATCTGACTGGCCTGAGGATGCGATTGTTGGGGCTGATTTTGTAAAACATAATGGGGGGCAAGTTCATAGGGTTAAGCTTGAACCTGGAATATCCACTACTAAAATAATTCAAAGAATAGGGA
>JAAEMC010000654.1 GCA_024225895.1 Desulfobacteraceae bacterium
CATCAGGCAGTAGGCATCTGTCCGGTTTTCAGTGCATTATTTAAAACCGTCTTGATCCTTAAAATCTCTTGCCCAATTTGATCATATGTCAAGACTCTTCCATGGCCGGGCACCACGATTTCCGGCTCAAGTTTTTCTATGATATCCAGGGAAACGAGCCAGTCTTGCCAATCGGCTTTCTGTCCATCTTCCAGGTTTGGTATGTAGTCGCTGACAATGGTATCCCCACAGTAAAGCACCTTTTCTTTGGGAATAAAAACAGACAGATTTTTGCTGGTGTGCCCTGGGGTATGAAGGATACTTACCTCAAGATTTCCCAGATCCATCATTGTATCAGCTTCAATTTTTTTATTGGGATTAACGACATAGGTGTTTAAAAACACTATGTTTTCTTCTCTTGCCTCTTTTCTTGCGGGGTCTGCTATAAACTGGGCATAGAATTCTTTAACACCTTCAAATTCATTTTCCTGCCGGTTGATATCTTTATGACCAAGAATATCAATATTCTTTTCAGAAAAAAAACAATTCCCCCCTATATGATCAAAATGGGGCTCAGTATTAATGGCTAAAAGCACATTGTCCGGCTTGGCAGTTGATGCATAACCAAATATGGTCTGGGCACAAAGCCAATTAAGACCTGTGTCCACTATTAAAGTTGTCTCTTTTCCAGCGATAAAACCTGTATTAGCCATCCAGGGGGGAAAGCAGGTTAACCCATAAATCGCATAACAGCTGGAGGATAATTTCATTTTCTTTAAGCCTCTATTTTAAAATTTCTCAGATTATTAAATGCAATGCATAATATATTAAAATTCTGTTGGCAACTTTCAAGAGAGCCTTTTTCACCTGCTATTTCCAACTGGGCCGCAGCCGTGGAAAGCGGCATGGCCACGAGGTTGGCTGCCCCACCTTTTATAGCATGAGCTTCCTTTTTGATGGTTTCAAAATCCTGATCTTTTAATGCTTGTTTTATCAGCCCTCTTTGTATTTCAACGTTATCCAGGAATTCTTCAAAGACTTCATTGAAAAACTCCCGGTCATCATCAAACTCATGAATGGCCCTGTCCATATCAATGGGCATCTCAACCATCTCAACCATATTTTTTTCATTAACTGTTTTTGAAAACTTGGGATCATTCCCGTCTTTGTGTTTAACCCATTTATAAATCATTGCCAAAAGCTTGGCCTTTCGAAGCGGTTTGGTAATATAATCATCCATTCCAGCTTTTATACACTGATCCCTGTAGCCCTGTATGGCATGGGCAGTCATGGCGATGATGGGCGTTTTGTTGTCTGGATCTTCTATTTCACGTATCCGGCTGGTGGCCTTATAACCATCCATCACCGGCATTTGAATATCCATCAGGATAATATCGAACTCACCTTTTAAAAAATATTCTACCGCCTTTTGTCCATGTTCGGCAAGTTTCACTTCAAAGCCTGCGTTCTCTAATTGTTTTACTGCCAGTTTCTGGTTGGTCTCATAATCTTCAACCAGCAGGACATGAATGTCGTTTATTTTGGCTTCATTGAGCGTATGCCGGGTGACCAGATTCTTTTCCATGGCTTTAGGTATTTTACTCATACCCAGGACAAACCCGGCGAAATTCTTCAACTCACCCTGGCGGACAGGTTTGGTCAAGTATCCGTCAATTCCGATTTCTTTACACTTTTTCCCATCTCCCAGCATACCCACGGATGTCAGAACTATTACAGGTGTTTTTTTATAATATCTTATATTTTTAATCTGTTTGGTCAGCTCAAATCCGTCCATGGTCGGCATTTGAAAATCAGTAAAAATAATATCGATTTTTTCATTTTTTCTTTCCATCTGGTCCAGGATGGATAATGCATGGTGTCCGGAACTCGCAGAAATTGCCATGGAGCCCCACGATGTAAAATATTTGGTTAGAATGTTCCGGTTGGTCTTGACATCATCCACCACCAACATCCTGAGACCGGTAAAATCAATGGGGGAAATATCAGCCGCTGGGATCTGTTTCTTCTGCTTTTCAAATACAATGGTAAACCAGAATTCGGTACCTTCTCCCTCTGTGCTGTTTAGACCGATGGTTCCCTTCATCCGTTCCACCAGCATCTTGGAAATGGTAATACCAAGCCCTGTACCGCCGTATTTTCGTGTTGTAGAACCATCTGCCTGGGAAAAGCTGTCAAAGATCGAGCCCTGTTTCTCCGAAGGGATACCGATTCCCGTATCCTTTACGGCGAATATAAACTTGATTTCATCTTCATGTTCCTCCAGCACGGTTCCTTTGATAAAAACCTCTCCTTCATGGGTGAATTTTATGGCGTTTCCTGCAAGATTCATAAATATTTGCCGCAGGCGGCTGGGATCGCCGATTAAGTCCTTTGGCGCAGAAGGTTCCAGAAAATGGATCAATTCTATTCCCCTGTTGCTGGCATTGACCGCCAGGGTGGCGCAAAGATCTTCCAGTGTTGTCGTCAAATTAAACGGTATCTTTTCAAGCTCCAGCTTTCCGGCTTCAATCTTGGAAAAATCCAAAATATCATTGATGATGGTCAATAGCGATTCCGATTCCATTTGAATGGTCTGGATCAGTGTTTTTTGTTCATAACTTAAATTGCTGTCCATGAGTAATTCCGTCATGCCCATGACCCCATTTAAAGGAGTTCTGATCTCATGGCTCATATTGGCTAAAAATTCACTCTTAATCTGGTTGGCCTGCTTGGCCTTTTTAAGTGCATGTATTGCTTGTGAATGGCTCATTTCAAGGCTTACAAGCAACCCGTTATATGCAGATATCACTTCACCTAATTCATCATTGGTGGTCCATTTGACCGGCTTGTAGGTCTCCTCTTCAAGGAAAAAACGGATGGATTTTCTAAATTCAATCAGCGGCAGGA
>JAAEMC010000655.1 GCA_024225895.1 Desulfobacteraceae bacterium
AAAAATTCAGTACATTTAAAGATATTCAACCCTATATTGATGTATGCCTCAAAAAAACCCAGGGGGAAGAAAAATGAACGATCTGCCCAGCCAAAGGCCGGCTAATATTCAAAAAAGAGAAACCAAACTTCGGGCCATCCGGAACGACATTATCAAATGTGATGGTGACAAGGCACTGGAACAGATCCTTGACCATCCCTCCCCTGCCACATTAATCCAGTCTTTTCCGGACCAGGACCTATATTATTTAATGCATAAAATCGGAAAGGATGATTTTATTCCGGTGCTGGCCCTGGCCGCATCCGAACAATGGGAGCATATTATTGATGTAGATGTCTGGGACAATGACCGGCTGGACCCCATTGCCATGGCCCAGACCTTTGATGTGCTTTTCCAGGCAGATCCGGAAAGGCTTCTTCGCTGGGTGATCACTAAAAAACCTGATTTTTTTGAGTTCTTTCTTTCCAAAAATCTGGAAGTCAAAATACGGGAACATGATGAACTGACTCCGTCGGATTATGATGACTACATCACCATTGACGACAAATTTTATTTCCGGTTTCCCAAATACTTAAAGGCCAAAGAAAATCAAGGGGATGAACCAGATCAACCCAATGGAATCCAGACAGTCCCTGAACTCATCGAAAAAATGTTAAAAGCCGTGGCGAACATGGATCTTTACGTTTACCACGGCCTTTTGCAGGAAACCGAAGCACTGTTACCGGCCGAGAGCGAAGAAGAACAATTCCGGCTGAAAAATATCCGGCTGGCAGAAAAAGGATTTCTACCGACTCATGAGGCTATAGGTATCTACCAGCCCACTGATCTTGAAAACTTGAAAAAACGTCCCGAAAGCCTGAAAAAAACTGAAATTGACCCGGATATCCCATTGCCGCCCCAATGTTTTTCCCAATATATTAAAGGCGAAAATCTTTTTGTCAAATCCCTTGCCTTGCTGGATGATCAGGGAGGTCTATCCCTGGAAACCGAACTTGCAGCCCTGATCAATAAAATCATCTCCGCAGACAAGATAAAAGTCACCAGCCAGGATATCCTTGCCCAAACCGTAAACAAAGCCTGCGCCTTTCTTTCCCTGGGGCTCGAAATCATAAGCAACGGAAAAACAGACCCTGCAAAAGCTGCCCGAATAATTGAACTCTATTATCTTGAAGATATATTCAGAACCGGCTCCCGGGCCGGCATCAAGCTTAAGACCAAAGCCCAGGGCTGGTATAAAAAAAGCTTTTTGCAGAAGAACAATCTGCCATTAAGCTTTCTGGGAGAGGATTGGCTGGGTATTATCGGTGGCCTGTTTCTTGAGCGGCCGCTGTATTATGACAATTATCAAACCGGCACTCTTTACCGAAATTTCAAATGTTTCAAAGAAATTTCCCATACAGATACTGAGCTGAACAAAATAATCGAACTGGATGGTTTCCTTTCATACCTCCCATTTGATATCCACACCTTTCAAGAGGGTTTTTTAAACTATAAAACCCTGATTCTGACCCTCTGGTCCAGGAGCAGGCTCGGTCTTGATTTGGAATTAACACCCATTGATGTCTCTGTTTTCAAAGAATTTTTCAAAGATTTATTTCAAAGGCAAGCATCTGCAAAAAACGACGAAATCAGGCGCAAAGACATTCTGATATGGGCGGCCGATATAGCCAAAATAGAAGAAAAAGATCTTTCCGGTCATTTTGTTGAAGTAGTCAACAGCCTGCTCAAAGAGGTTGATGAAGAATATAAAGATGTGGATCCAAAAGATATTGACCCCAAATTTATGCCCCACTTTTTTCTGAAAAAAAATTAGAAATGATCTGAAATTTTATGCATAAAAACTGATTAAAGGCTGAGCAGTTTTTCGGTAAGCTGCCTGTATTCCGGTTATCGGATCATATGACAGTACAGAGTTCCGGCTGAAAACATAATTACCTTCAGTTTTGTCGACAATGTTCTCAATGGCTGAATTAATCTTTGTAAAAAAACCATTGTCACCGGCAAGGACCTCATGGACTTCTCTTAAGTCAGAACGCAATGCATTGAAAAAATCATCTGTCACGTCCAGGGTGCCGTCACTGTTGATGCTCAACCCGATTTTTTCAAGCTCAATGTCAATGATATCTTCATTTTTAACCATTGCTGAGGAGCCCAGACGCCCTGCCATGCTGGAACTATCCCGGACCGGGGTCAAATTCTTATTATTAACCGCAATACTGTCAATATCTTTTAAAAGCGTAGCCTTAAGACCGGGATTGATGATCTGGTTATTGTCATCCAGCCATTGCATCAGGTTGTTGTAATCTGAAATAATATTGACCAGTTCGGTATTAAGAGTTTGAAAATCCTTTTCTATTCCAATGGTAAAGGATTCATCCTCATCCGTGGTTCTGAGCAAATATGCAGCCATCTTCCCATTGTCAATGGATACGATATTTGAATCCGCTGTATTACTTTGGCCATTGACTGTGTAGCGGCTGCCGAGCCCAAAGGTTCTGATCCTGTCCAGACCCAGTGTATCTATCAAATTACCGGTGGTGTCAGTCAGGGAAAAATCGGCATCTTCGCCAGTGGTTTTGCTTTGAATGGTCAGGTAGGCCACATCCTTGTATACACCATCCCGGAATGGATTATAATCCCTGGCTTTGGATTCATGTAAGGTGGCTCTAACGTTACTGGGAAGCCTATTAATGGCAGTTTCAATTTCCCGAAGCACCTCCTTGTTTGTCATGAGGTCGCCAATGGGGCTGCTAACTTCTATATCAATTGAAAATTCGTCATCCCCGTCCGCCAGTGTGAAACTATAAGTTCCAGTAGTAAACTCGGAAGCATCGTCACTATCGAGTTTATCAGTACCCACACTTCTGGCCGTGGAAAGAGAATCCACACCCAAAGTATAATCTTTATCTTCTGCAAGCCAGGAAGATTTAGCCAGCAAGCCGGATGAATCTGATGTCACAGTGGTTCTAATCTGCCAGGAAAATGTATCGGAAATAAATGAATTGGTTGCAAGACGTCTTTGAAAGGACGAAAGTTTGGAACTTAAAAGGGTTGTAAATGCTGAAATCTCACCTCGGTTATCATAGCTTTTGGCCGTTATTGAGGTATCATCCCCTATCAGGGAGTTAATACTTGTTTTCAGGTGCTGTATGGATTCATATGGGAATTCACTTGGACTATTTTTTTCGGTGACAGCGTCCATTCTTTCTCCTAAAAAAATAC
>JAAEMC010000656.1 GCA_024225895.1 Desulfobacteraceae bacterium
GAAAAGAAAATATTTTTATTAAATGGCTCTGAAATGGCTTCTTGCGCCCCTGTGGCTTGTGGTTTTTGCCATTGATTGGTATCCCAGACCAGGGCAGGGGCATCCATCATATAGTGAACACCCATTAAAGAAAGCGGGGTTAATCCTTCCAGCTTTCCTCCCATTACAAAATAAAACTCGGCAGAGTGGATTTCAGAAAAATGCTCCCTGGCATCAGCCAAAATTAATCCCGGAATACCTGGATAAGCTCCCAGCGCAGTTATCAGGGTTACCCCTTTCTCACTGGCTAAAGGATTCAACCGAATAACTCGTCTGCAAAACCCATTAAAAGCGGAAACATCCAGATAGTGTGTCTGTTGTTCAATGGCCGACTTAGCCAGCCTGACCGGATAGTTATTCGAAGGCAAATAGCAATTAATGACGATATCTATATCTTTTAAGGCCTTTGATATGGATTCGCCATTGTCTAAGTCAATTCTGATCCATTCACAATTCAACTGATTTGCAAGGGACTCGGCTTTTTTGTCATTTCTTCCTCCCACAACAGGCATAATCCCGGATTTGGGGGCAAGAAGTTTTACAATTTCTTTTCCAACGGCACCGTAGCCGCCGGCAATCAGCACTCTTGTTTCTTTCATACTTCTACTCCTAAATCATAGATGTCATGTTAACAAATCCCGAATAAAGGCTTTATAAGCTTTTTTGACTTCTCTTTTCCCCAGGGGCTGAAAACCCAATGCTTCATACAAAATGATACCGTCTATCTGGGCCAGAATTGAATAAGCAGTTGGAAGCAGGTTGACGAATTTGAACTCCTTTTTTTCAATTCCATATTCTAAAATCGCAATAACACCATCCAGATATTGTTGGTACACCTCTTGATAGACCGCCTGAAGCTTTTCAGTTTGTTTCATATAAGAATAAAAATGAATGAGCAGACCAAAATATTTATCTTCGGGTATGGTGATTACAATTTTGTTTTTGTCTTGGTTTTTCAAGGCGTTTTCTAAACTCTCAGCTTCCTGGGGAGCTGTCTTCGGGAAGACAACAATATCAATCATTGATTCCAGCATTTTTAAAGCAGATGCCTTTGACTCCATGGCTTCAGCAGCTTTCTGATTGTAGTGTTCTAAAAATGCACGAAAAGACTGAAGAATCAAATCTTCTTTACCCTTAAAATAGTAACTTACAACACCTTTGGAAATGCCGGCTTTCTTTGCTACGGATTCAATTGTCAATCTTTCAAATCCAAATTCTGAAATACACTCCAGTGTTGCATTTACAACTTGTTTTTTTCGAATCGGTTCCATTCCAACTTTTGGCATAATTTATTTTCCCTTCAGTATTTTATTTATTCTGACCGGTCAAATTAAAAATAA
>JAAEMC010000657.1 GCA_024225895.1 Desulfobacteraceae bacterium
GAATGGCCAGACGATTTCCTTTTTTTGAGATGAACAGGGCGTTTCGATGATCATTTTTATAAAAAAATGTTCGTACAGCAAGATATTCCGACAAGATCTGGAACAGTTCCTGACTCAAGTGAAGAGTCCGCACTCTTTTGCCTTTTCCAGTCACATTGATTTCTTTAGTTTTTAAATCGATGCTGGTGAGATCCAGGCCGAAGACTTCTCCGACCCGGAGGCCGCATAGATACATTAAGGCATAGACGGCATAATCCCGGACCCCAAGACATGTACTCCTGTCAATGGTATCCAAAAGCTGTTTGATCTGTTTTACTGTCAAAGCATCAGGTTTATTGAGATAACCCTGCCGGACCTTCAAAACGTCATGAAACGGTAACTTTTCAGCACCATCAACCTCCTGGAGTCTCAAATAATGAGAATAACTTCGCAGGGTAAACAGCTTTCGGTTAAGTGATCCACCACAATTTTTACGCCGGGTTTTCAAATAATACTGGAAGTCCATCACCGCAGGGCCGGTAATTATATCATGTTGTTGATCATCCATGAAATTTTCAAATAGCTTAAGGTCGCAACGATTACTTTTAATGGTCTGGTCACTGACGTCATACACAGTTGATCGATAATCCATAAATGGTTCAATATAGTTGAAAAAATCTGTTGTGTTTACCCCCATGACGGCCTCCCATTAATAACCAGCTGGTTTAATGCTTCCTGTTTAAAGCTGTTATTCACCTTGATGTAAATCGCGGTTTCAGCCGTGTTGGAATGGCCCATCATAGACTGAATGGCAGAAAGCGGTACTTTGGCATGATACATTTCCGTGGCAAAGGAATGCCTGAGTACATGGGGGGTGATCCTTTCGGTGATACCGGCTTTTTTACAATACTGTCGCAGCTTTCTTTGAACACGATCGGTTGATATGGCTTTACCGCTTTCAACCGGGAACATGGGATCTTTTTTAAATTTTAATGTTTTGGGATGGGCCAGATACACCATGAGGTTATCGTACAATTTATCCATCACAAATAAAGCCCGCTGTTTTTTGTTTTTCCCTTTTACCCGTAAAAGTC
The DNA here is from genome assembly GCA_024225895.1 of Desulfobacteraceae bacterium. Lineage (GTDB taxonomy): Bacteria > Desulfobacterota > Desulfobacteria > Desulfobacterales > Desulfobacteraceae > JAAEMC01. The sequence goes on from JAAEMC010000657.1 coordinate 1,074, forward strand.
CGATTTTTGGACCATGTCCGGGTTCAAAAGATCCAATGACGAGCCGGGTAACCTCACTGACCCTTAAGCCAAGCGCCCACAGAAGAGAAAGGATAAGGTAGTTCCGATTTTCCATCCATGTGGATCGGTCAACGATATTTA
>JAAEMC010000658.1 GCA_024225895.1 Desulfobacteraceae bacterium
AAATAAGGCATCCTTCATATGGCTACAAAAGTAGTTGACACTTTCAAAAGTTCGGAGTTCCGCCTTCAGGCGGTTGCGGCTCGCACTTACGACCCGTAACCGCCTGAAGGCGGAACTCCGAACTGTAAACCGATAAATGAAGGATGCCTAAAATTTCATAAAAAATCTTTTATATTGATAACTTTTTCACCTTTCTTCAGAGACTGCTTTATGCTTTCCAGGGTTCCTTTTTTCTTTTTTTCGCGCAGATCACTGATCAGTTCTTCTATATGGGGGTCATCTTCTATAAGCATTTCTATTTTTTCATTCAGTTCATTCCAGTCTTCTTCAAGATCATCTGTGTCAAGCTCAAAACCACAAAGAAATGCCAGAAGGTCGCCCAGGGATGACAAAATCCCGAAGTGCGTTGCACCTTCTATATAATAAGGACAGTGGCACCATAAACTGATGCACCGGAAACCTCTTTTCTGGCCTTCTGTTTGTATTGTGGAATGAATGGCGCTTGGTCCCTGGTAGTAAACCGGAATAACATCTTTTTGCTTCAGCCTGGAAAACAGGCCATCATCTGAGGCAACACACGATATTATTCTTTCAGTGTGAATAACATTGTCAAACATGCTTCCTAATGTAATGACTGTATCAACACCCAGTTTTGAGCACAAAGAAAAAAGCTCATCTGAAAAATGATACCATCGAAGGTTTGGCTCGGTGGCTCTAAGGATAACAAGATCGCTGTGGCCTGAACCTGCCCGGGCAGCATAAAAAGAGCCCCCGGGCGGGTAATTATTTTTTATGGTTCCTGCTTCTATGTTCACAAGGGGCCGGGCCTCATCATATTGGTAAAAGACATCCGGATTGATATCTGCAAAAGGTTCAGGATCCAGCCTGGTGATAAGATATTCGACCATGCCCGTTGAAATATCCAGGGCATTTCCCCATCCGTCAAAACCTGCGATAAGAATGGGTTTTGACAGTTTCGGTATTTTTTTTATATGGATTGCCTGTTCGTTCATAATATTGGTATAGTCATAAAATTATCTTTTTTCAAGTAAAATTTCAGTAATTCTAATTTTGAAAATAAATCCCCAAATTCAAATTCCAAATTATG
>JAAEMC010000659.1 GCA_024225895.1 Desulfobacteraceae bacterium
GTTCCGATTTTTTTTTGTTTTTTTGCAGCGGCTAAAAATGTAGCTTTTATTTCCTTGGTCAGCGCAACGATCCCTTGAACATCATCCTCTTTCTCAAAGGGAAGTCCTATCATAAAATAAAGCCGTAAATTGATGATACCGTTTGAGACCAGGCGTTGGGTGGCAGACAGGATTTGTGCTTTGGTGATTTTTTTATTGATGATATTGCGCATGCGCATGGTCCCAGCCTCCGGGGCAATGGTGGCGGTTTTAACCTTGGCTGTTTTCAGCGCTTGAATCAAATCATCGGTTAAGGCATCGGCCCGCAGGGATGAAAAGGAAATTTTCAGGCCGTTTTTTTGACCATATTGGCAGATCTTACTGATATCAGGATGATCGGCAATGGCTGAACTGACAAAGCCAATTTTTTTGCTCAGATCCTTAGCCTTGTCAATAGCACTTAAAATGTTTTGAACAGGGTAAATACGCGGTGGCCGGTAAATAAATCCGGCGCTGCAAAACCGGCAGCCGTGGGGACAGCCTTTAAGGGTTTCGATGAGGAAGGTGTTTTTAAAGGCAGTATGCGAGGTGAGAATTTGGGTGGTTGTGTGGATTTTTTCCAGGTTCTGCAAATACTGTATTTTTACAGTGTTTTTAAGCGCAGGACCAGGAGCACTATCAATAAACACAGGGCGGTGCATAAAAGGGACATAAGCGCCTCCTACTTTTTCTTCAATAATGTTTAATAACTTTTCCCGACTGGGATCTTCTTCATATAAAGCAAAAAAAGGTTTTATCAGCATTTCAGCTTCGCCCAGAAGAAAGCAGTCCATGAAAGGAGCTATAGGTTCCGGATTTAAAAAACAGGCAACTCCCCCCGCAATCACCAGGGGGTGGATGTGGTTTCGATCAGATGATCGCAGGGGGATGCCTGTTCCTACAAGGAGTTGAACAAGATGTAAAAAATCATTTTCAAATGATATTGAAAACAGAATAATGTCAAATTTGTTGAGGGCAAGACCTGTCTCAATACTGGAGACGCCAACGGTTTTCCTACTGCCTTTTTCCGGTAGAAAGACTCTTTGACAAGCTACATTTTCAAGGTCGTTAAGCAGCTTGTACAGGGTCTGATACCCTAAAGACGACATACCGGCTTTGTAAGTGTTGGGGTAAACCAGGGCAGTTTTTATCAGCCCTTTGCCTCTTTTGATAACTGCCCCTTGCTCATCCGTTTTAAAGCCGTTGGATGTATGCCTTTTGCCCATTTGCCTAATCTGCTTTTCTTCTCAAGAAAGTTGGAACCTCCAGGTCATTATTGTCAATGGCAATGGATGAATAATTTTCTGCAATATTATCATCACCCACTGCTCTTTTGTGTTTAACAATTACAGGATTATCAAGCTCATTCCAGTTGGCCAGTTCTTCTTGAGTCGGATTGCGCACCTGACCCCTGACAAGGCCGGTCTGAGTCGGTACAGCCTGCTCAATGGCTTGGGGTGATTCAGCGGCCGGCAATATTGGTGCTGCTTGCTGCGGGGGCATTGCTGCAGGCTGGTCAAGCCTGTGAATATTATTATTAATACTAGTATTAATATTATTATTGGCTGTCTGAAATTCTTCATTCCCGTTAATACCGGTTGCAATCACCGTAATTCTCATCTCCTCGCCCAGTTCATCATCAATGGTCTGCCCCCAGATGATCTCGGCATCTTCTCCCACCTCTTTGTGGATACGGTCTGATGCTTCAGTCATTTCATCCAGGGTAAGATCGGAGCTGGAAGTGATATTCATTAAAACGCCCTTTGCTCCGGAGATGGATATATCTTCCAGCAATGGATGGGATATTGCTCTTTCTGCAGCTTCGGTTGCCCTGTTTTCACCGCTGGCAATACCAATACCCATCAATGCCATGCCCGCTTTTCTCATGGTGGTTCTGACATCGGCGAAGTCAAGGTTGACCAGCCCGGGCATCATAATCAGATCTGTAATGCCTTTTACCGAATGGTGAAGTATTTCATCAGCCTTGATGAACATGTCAATCATCCGGGCACCTTTGGGTGCAATACCTCTGAGTCTGTCGTTGGGTATGGTAATCACGGTGTCGGTGATGCCATGGAGTTTTTCAAGCCCTTCCAAAGATTGCTTTTCCCGCTTTTTGCCTTCAAAGGAAAAGGGTTTGGAAACAACTGCAACGGTCAATACACCCAGTTCCTTGCAGATTTCTGCAATAACCGGAGCAGCACCAGTACCTGTACCGCCACCAAAACCAGCGGTAATAAAGACCATGTGACTGTCTTCCAGGGCTTTTTTGATTTCATCCATATTTTCAATGGCTGCTTCCCGCCCGACATTGGGATCTGCCCCGGCGCCAAGACCCTCGGTCAATTCCTGGCCGATCTGGATTTTTGTTTCAGCCTTTGATCCTTCCAATGCCTGCGCGTCGGTGTTGGCCACAATGAATTTAACACCCATAAGTTTCGAATCAATCATGTTGTTCACTGCATTTCCGCCAGCACCACCAACGCCAATAACTTTGATTTTAGCCGAATTTTCGCTTTCAACAAAAGAAAAAGTCATACTCCACCTCCCTGAGAAATTAAATTATATCTTTAAACCATTTTTTCATTTTATTTAGAATTATCACAAACTTA
>JAAEMC010000660.1 GCA_024225895.1 Desulfobacteraceae bacterium
AGGCTTCCGCTCAAACTGATATCAAAATCAATCCGAAATGCGATTTCATTATTGTGGACAACGATTTGTCCGCCTTTTGAAGATAGGGCGGTGGCAGCCATTTTTTCTTTGATAATTTCTTTTACCGCATCCCAGTCCAGATCATCTTGTACCGCGTCAATTAAATCTTTTTCTCCTGCTTTAATCACATCCGGATCTGTAATTTTCATGGCTGACTCCATTCTTATTTTTATGCATTATTGGCAAAACTTGCTTCGACAAATTGTTCAAGATCGATAATTCTGCCGATCTCCATTACGTCATGCATATATTTTTGAATTTTGTCAAGTTCTTCGATATTGGGGGCCAAACCGTCCCAGCGGATGGACTGGGGCTGTGAAAAAACATTTTTGAGGACTTCAGGATTCAGTCCCATCTTCCCTTCAGGATCAAGAAACTCCACAGCAATATTTGCTGCTCTGACTTTATCATTTTCAATGTACTCACCGGTATCAATCAACAGGGACACGAATTCCTGGGCAGCTTCCGGGTATTTGTGGATGAATTCTTCTTGCATGGCAACAATACAACAGGGATGATTTTCCCAGCGGGAGGCAGAATAGAATTCAAGATTTCCGATTTCACCTGCAATGGCCTTTGTGGCAATGGGTTCGGCGACCATAAAGCCGGCAACATCTTCATTTTCTTTCATGATGCCGGGCATTTTAATGGGAGGAACTACCTCAAATCGGACATTGATCGCTTGTTTTCCGGGAACGCCTGGTTTTAATCCCAGCTCTTTTAAAAATTGATGGGCAAGCATATGATGGACAGACATTTTATGGGGGATATCAACCACTTTGTATTTGTAAAAACTTTGAAGAGAATCAAACCGATGGTCATAATGTCTGCTTCTGACAAAGGTACTACCGTTTTTATGTGCAAACAGGACCAGTTTTATGGGTGATTCGTAGGCAAAAAGATCCATGGCAATGGGGGTTAAAACAAATGCGCAATCAATTTCACCGCTTTCCAGCCCTTCCTGAATAGGATTCCAGCCAGCCATAAGGCTTGTGGTCAGATCAAAATTCTCCGGTTCTACATCGCCTTGTTCGATTCGATGTTTTAATGCCCCCAGGGCAAGATGGTCTGTGATTTGAATATGTGCTACGTTGAGTTCAACCTTGCCGCCCATCACACTTCTTTCTTTTGGTTTGGGTGTGTCATCCGCTTCAGGGTTGAATGCTTTTTCAATTGCTTTGGCAATTTGTGTTTCATCAAATGGCTTAGGTACATGTCCGCTCCCGCCGGCTTCCATGATAGCGATTTGCTGGCCTTTGTCAGACTGTGCCGTGGCCATAATAAACGGAAGATCCTTGAATTCATCCATTTTTCTTAAGGCTTGGAGAAATTCAAGCCCATCCATCTGGGGCATGTTCCAGTCGCTGATGACTAAATCCGGTTTTTCTGCTTTAACTTTCTCAATTCCGTCGGCACCATTTACAGCTAAAACCAAATTTTCAAATCCGGCTTTACCAAGGATTTGTTTGAACATGATGCGCATTGTACCTGAATCATCAGCAATCACAATTTTAATGTTAGGATCTACAGCCATAAGTTACTCCTTAAAATTATTTCAATAAGTATCATGCTTTATATTTTTAATCAGCCCATGACCAGCTAAATATTCTCTGTAATCTCTGGAAAATTCTGTCCAGAATGAATCCGAGAATACCGATCGCAATGATCATTGCCATGAGTTTGTCGTATTCCATAGTATCTCTAGCATCATTGATTAAATATCCAAGGCCGCTTGAAACTCCCAGAAATTCGGCAGGGACCAGTACAATCCAAGCCACACCCAATGCCAACCTCAAGCTGGTGAGCATGTAGGGTAAAGATGACGGAATAATGATTGTCCTTATTAGCTGAAAATTATTTGCCCCCTGGTTCAATGCCATTTTGAGCCAGATGGGATTGATATTCAAAACACCGATGGTAGTATTTAATATTATAGGGCAAATCGTAGCCATTACAATCAAAAAATAAACAGCAGATTCAAAACTTGTAAATAAAAGCAATGCAATAGGCATCCAGGAAAGCGGGCTGATCATTCTTACAAATTGGATAGGAGAATAGGATAACCCCCTGAATTTTGGATAGAAACCCACCATAATGCCAATGGGGATGCCAATTACAGCTGCAAGGAAAATTCCAATAAGAATTCTTCTTAGACTTGCA
>JAAEMC010000661.1 GCA_024225895.1 Desulfobacteraceae bacterium
ACCAAGTAGCTCATTTTGTAGAGTTCAAAGATGAAAAGGAATTTATAGAAAGAAGTGCTTTGTCAGAGATTGGGGGAACAAATCTTGCGTAAAATTCGTAGTAATTAATGTAATGGGGTCAGGTCTTGATTAGTGACTAAACCATAGATAATGATAAGGGAGGGGGTCGTATCTTGAATAGTGAATAAGTCTTGACATTCACATTCATGTCGGTCACTTAACCCATAAAGCAATTGGCCAACATCTCTGGCTACATATTAATCGGTCAGTTATTGTGTCAAGCGCTCGAAAATTACGATGAAAGAAAATACTGAATTTCAAACAGGTTGCAAGAAAATTTATTCACTCTTCAAGATGTGACCCCGTACTCTCTTTTGCAGATGATGCCATAGACGCAGGGAGAACATCATTATTTGATCGTTTTCTAAATCTTTTTAAATAAATTTTGGAGGAATTCGGAGAAAAAATGAAATTTAAAATAGGAATGTCCATCATTGGAATACTGCTTATTGGAATTGTCTTCTTGGGATTTAAATATTTTGATACCGTTTTATTAGTAAACGATATGCAGTTCGGGATAGATTATAGAGACAAACAAATTAAAACTCTTCAATCTTTATTCATGTCAGCTGCAAGTGAAACGAGCCGCCCAAAGATAGTTCATAATATAAACAAAAATTTTGATGACAATGCGATTATTAAAGAATTTGATGATCGGATCGAAGCAAACGAAATAGTAGTGATTTTCGATAAAGAAACAATTAAAAGCATAGTGACTATTAATGAGTATAGTGTAATGGGGTCAGGTCTTGATTAGTGACTAAATCATAGATAATGATAAGGGAGGGGGGTCGTATCTTGAATAGTGAATAAGTCTTGACATTCACATTCATGTCGGTCAGTTATTGCGTCAAGCGTTCGAAAATTACGATGAAAGAAAATACTAAATTTCAAACAGGTTGCAAGATAATTTATTCACTATTCAAGATGTGACCCCGAGTAATTACGATAAAGAAAATAATCAAAGCTTGAGACCCGACTTAGATCATGAGCCACTAATTGGACCTCATTGGGACTATAAAGATCCAAATGGAGATTGGCATAGAATATATCCAGATAATACCATTGAGCCAAAATAAAAAGTTTTGGAGGGGAAATGAGCATTAAAAATGATTGGAGGCTCCAAGGACAAGAAAAGTATTTAAAAGGTAATACACTCTATTTTAAAAAATATACCATACAAAGAGAAAATTGGGACCATGACCATTGCGAGTTTTGTTCAAAAAAGTTCTCTGTATTTAAGGACTCAGGTGATTTAACCGAAGGCTACACTACCAAAGATAAATATAGATGGATCTGCAAGGTTTGTTTTAAAGATTTTAAGGATCTTTTTCAGTGGAAGCTTGAGGAAGAAAAGTGGTGATGGTGAAAAATGAACGGTACCGGGTCTTGAATAGTGAATTAATCTTGACATTCATATTCATGTCGGTCACTTAATGGTAACAACGGCTAAAAAATCAGCCAAAATCATCGTTTAAAAATCAGCCAGTACTATCTATAAACCCACCTGTCCGTCATTGGCTTTAACCAAAGGCAAAAAGATTCCCATTGGAGCCCAGTTTAAAGGCACCTATTTATAATGCTGCATTTTGAAGTCTGTTTTTATCTCTTTCTATAGCTTTTCCCCTCCATGATAAGGATTTCAGAGTTGTAAACAAGGCGGTCAGCAATCGCTGTGGCAACAGTAGTCCCGTCAAATATTGTCCCCCATTTTGCGAACGGCAGGTTCGTCGTAATGATTGTCGACTTTTTTTCGTGCCTGGCGCTGATGATCTGGAAGAATAAATTTGATCCCTGTTTGCCCAGAGGAAGATAACCGATCTCATCACATACGAGAAGATCCTGGGATTGATAATACTTAAGCTTTTTGAGCAGTGTATGATCCTGCTCGGCGGCCACGAGGTGGTTAATCATATCTACGGCAGTTGTAAAAAGAGTTTTTATTCCGGCCTGAGTGGCTGCATAGGCGATACACTTGGATAAAAAAGTCTTTCCGGTACCCGGATTTCCAATAAAAATGATATCCTTTTGATCACGGATAAATTCCTGATCTACAAGGTTCAAAATCCGGTTTTTTTCTTTTCGCCTGGATTCATGATGGGTAAAATTAAACTGGTCAATAGTGGTCTTCTCTCCCAACTTGGACTGTTTGAACCGCAAAGCGATTCTGGCTCTCTCACGGCAGCCGATCTCAATATCTAATAGGCGGTCTATGGTCTGCAGAGGGGATAAATTTTTCTCAATGCTGTGTTTCATAACTTCCTGCAGGTTCAAAGCGCAGTTTTTCAGGCGCAGTTCTTTAAATTTGGCGATTACATTATCCATCATTTTCTCCTTTTCAGGGCTATGGCATCATATTCGGCAAGATTTGGCTTTGGCAGCCGGATGTCGTTGAGTTCTCCGTTTTTCAGTGTGACCGGGGGATGTGTTTTCACCGGAGACATTTCCTGATGAAGGATGTTTTGTATATATGCAGAACCGTACAGTTTATGGATTAATGCCTTTCTGAGGGCGCACATCAATGAGGGGGTACCGTAAAGATCGTTGAGGGATAGAAGTTGAGCAACCGTTTTTTTAATGGGTTGAGACGCATCTGCCAGTTTCTCAAGATAATCTGCTGCTTCCTGTCCCAGGGAGATGAACACCATGAGCTGCCTGTCCATGAACAGCTTTTTCTTCAGTTTTTTGACCTGCTCACTGTGGGACGGAAGCTCAACTCGTTTTTTCTTTTCCCAGCTTCTATGATGGGCGGCCACCTGTTTTTCCTTATAGTAGATGGCCACTGTTCGGCTGTCGGCCTTAACAGTCACTTGTTGGCCGACCAGTCTCGGGGGAACCGTATATGTATTAACATCAAAGCGAACGGCAAAGAATTTATCGACCCTTAATGTTTCGGTTTCCCTGTAATCCGGTAAAGGATCAGGCAAGGGCTTTAACATGCCTGTTGTTAAAAGGTCGTCAGGTTTTTTGCCGGTGGTCTGGTGTTGCCTTTGATTGGCTACTTTTTCAAGCCATACAGCAACCTGATGATTGACGTCATCAAGGTCTGTAAAATTCCTGAGAGGCCAGAAATTATGACGCAGATACTTGATGCTGCTTTCTACCTTGCCTTTTTCATGAGGTGCCCGGATATTACAGGCCACCGGGGTGATGCTATAAGGCCGTAAAAATTCCAGGAAGGCATCATTAAAACGAATAATAGATCCTGCCCGCTCCGTTACGGCTGTCAGCATGTTGTCCACTACAATCTCATTAGGGGTACCGCCAAAATACTGGAAGGCAGCGGCCAGGCATTGATGAAGTGTCGCCTGTTTCTGGCTGTGAGTAAAAGACACAAACAGCATTCGGCTGTAGGATTCGATAACCGCCAGGGCATATAATCGCCTTGCGCTGCCTCCATAAGCAAGATTGCCAAAATGTCCCCAGTCTATTTGCATTTGCCGGCCTGGTCGGGATTCAAAACGAATAAAGGCCTGTTTTGACTTGTGCCTTCTCAAATGCCGTAAATAATCACGGATGATGGTGATTTCTCCGTCAAATCCTTTTTCCCTTATCATGTTTAAAATAACGGGAGCTTTGACCGTTGGATACTGGTCTAATGCTTCTTTAATCATCCCCCTGAATGGGTCTAATTTCGAAGACCGGCCCTGTTTAGGCTTATAAGTGCTGTCAGGATATTTCAGATATTTACCTGCGGTCCCCCTGTCCAGATTCAAGGAAGCTGCAATTTGCCGGATGGAAAATCCCATACTCTTCAACCGATGGATTTCAAAAACCATTCGCTTTGCTATCATGATTTACACCTATTCTTTGTGTGGGGTTTGGGGCAAAGAAAGGACTTGGAACAACGTGCCGTCATATACGATTAAATCTTTATGGATCAGGCAACTACGTGCAAAAAGATAATCCTCTTGCCTCATACCCAATGTGGCGTAAATCCTTTTATCTCCATAAAATGACAGGCCATTTTTGTCAGATACCAGCACGAGAAATAGGTATAACGCCAATTCATGCCGGGTTAGTGATTGTAAAAAGCCGCCTGTTAAAAAACGGTGGGGAATAAAACAAAAGCTGTTACCGGTACTGCGGATACGCTCCGGAACAATAACTTTTTTCCTGATCATGGCATCCTCCTGGTCCTTGGATTTGCAAAACCTGTAACACATAAAAGCACCTGTGTCCCCGAGTCCATCTTTGCAATTATGACGAGCAGCCCGGCGCTGTAGTTATAAAAATTTTTATGGGGTCCATCTTTGCAATGGTAGGAACGAGCCAAAATTTTCCTAAAAGGCTTTGGTTACATGCTTTTCTCACGTCTATCTTTGCAATACCGATGGCTTTGTCAGGTTGTTCCCTCTGGTTCCTTATTCTTTGTAAAGCCCGGTTCCTATAAGCTTTTTCAGGATTTCTTTTGCGATATTTTTTCCAATAATCAGGATTGTTGGCGAGCCATTTTTGATTGGCAAGGCGCTGGCCTTTTCTGTACTCCGGATCAGTGGCCAGCTTTTGTTTTTGCCAAAGTGCCTTTCTGGCTCTCTGACAAGCAGGCTTTGAGCAAAACTGCTGTCGTTTATTTCTGGGGATGAAAAAGGTGTCACAGCAAGCACAAGGTATCGGGTCCATTATACCCTCCCTCTTGGATATGCATCGTTGAGTACGAGGGAGAATTATAAGGAAGGAATTAGATATTATAAATTTTTTTTTAATCGAATTAGATTGAGGGAATTAGATGGGTGGCGGGGAGATTCCCTTGAAATTGATTGGAAGAAAAGCCTTGCTAATGGCTGGGAATTAAATCCCTGCTACCACACTTAACCCATAAAGAAATTGGCCAACATTTAGGGCTTAAATATTCATCGGTCAGTTATTGCGTCAAGCGCTCGAAAATTACGATGAAAGAAAATACTGAATTTCAAACAGGTTGCAAGAAAATTTATTCGCTATTCAAGATGTGACCCCGATTTTTCGATTTGTGACCCCGATTTTTCACTTTTGCATAGAATATTTTTTTAATCACAACAGATATCATTTGAAGGAATTAGCTCGACCACCTTTGCCAGTATCTTACTATGCCCAAGTCCTTTAGCAGCTGCAACACGATGATTACCATCCATTACATAGAACTCATTGTCAACCTTGTATAGATTGACTGGTGGTAATGATTTTCCATTATGGATTGCCTGTTTGATGTTGATTAAACGATCCTGTGCCACATGGCTTCTGGGTATGAATTCAATGTTAAATGCTGAACATTTTCCGACACTACCAACAACTTGATTGAGCGAAACTTTATTTACTCCTTGATCAATATATTTGAAGGGTCCATTATAATTCAGATCCTCACCAAAACATTTCGCCCTGTCAATCTGCCCATTCAAATTATTACCTTTCAATTTTTTAAAAATATTTTTCAATGTAATCATTGTTTATCCCCAAATCAGGTTGGCATATCCTAAAAGTATTGCACCTACTAATGAGTAAGATACATACAGAATAAAAATACGATGTTTAACCAATGTCCAAACTGCTGCCATGGCAGGCAAGGTTGTCGTAGGACCTGCAATCAGAAAAGCCAAACCAGCGGCAGGACTCATACCTTGTGCAAGAAGTCCGCTTACCATGGGCAGTGCGCTTAAATTACTGGTGTAGACAGGGATTCCTAAAAAAGTTGCTGTGAAAATCGCCCATGAGTTATCTTTACCCATAATACTTGTGATCCATTCTTGAGGCACATAAAGGATGATTAATGCTTCCAGGAAAAACGCCAATGCCATAAACTTAATTACCATCAATGTGGCATCCATTGATTCCTTGCTTAACCGTTTCCAGAATGATTCTTCCTCAGAGCATCCACATGATTCTGAACTATTGCCTGTAGTGCAGGACTCCTGAGTTTTAGCTTCTGCATGTGTAACTGAAGATTGAATTTGAATAGCATTTACCGACTCCTCAGCACAACAAGCTGAAGCCTGAACAGGAACCAACAATTTAGCCTTAAAAGAAAACAGACTTTTAAGATTTGAAGTAAAAGAAAGAGCAATTCGTTTTATCCTTGAAGACTTTTGAGATGAACTGAATCCTGTTTTTCGTTTAAGAATACCAGGGCTGATCCATCCCACCTGCATCAGGGCGTGAGTGATGAACCCTGCACTTAAGCTCATAGACATTGTGCCAAGTAATCGCCAAATCGCTAAATCCCAGCCAATTGTTCCAACACTTAAAAAGAAAATTTCAGGGTCCATGGAAGGAGATGCAATCCAAAAAGCCATTACCGGAGGAAGGGGAACTCCACCAATTAACAAAGCGGCAATCACAGGAATTACACCACATGAACAAAAAGGACTGAAGGCACCAACTATAGTTGCCAGCAAAATGGCTACAATCGGACCAGCATCAAAAGCACGCTTTATATGTTTTGAAGCCCCAGACATATTAACTGCTACAGCAATCGGTATAGTGATAACAAGATAAGGCCAGATATGGATAAACGCCTTAACCATGAAATCCGCTATTTTGTAAAGTTCAGTTGTCATAATAATTTCCTATTTTTATTTATTCTATATTTCTAAGTATTTCGAAATGTTTAATCAAAAAAATATTACGATTTACATTTAGCTTCAGTGCAGCACTCAGATTTAAGAAACTCTACAAGCTCATCTAAAACATCAAATTGTGGGATGCAATAGAGTATTCTGCTTTCTCTAACTTGTTTGATCAATCCAACTGAGACCAATCTACTGATATGATGTGATAAAGTTGAGCCTGGAACATCAAGTTCTTCTTGAATCTGTCCCACCGGAGCTCCTTGATCTCCAACTTTTACAAGATATCTAAAAATTGAAAGTCTTGTTATGTGTCCAAGTTCTGCTAATTTTTTGGCTGCAATTTCATTTTCCATGATCCAATGATATTGATTAATTTATAATTTGTCAACCATATTTTTAGAATTATAGAAATATAGTATTTTTTATGACGTTTTTATTCCGGGGCTTGATGTCCTGCAATAAAATATCCCTGTTTTCATTTTAGTGCTTATAGTTTAGGTGAAGCACAAAAAGCATCATGCGGTTTCCAACAGACAAAAACCATTCTTAAAAAAAAGGAGGGTAAATATATCATGGTACAGATTCATTCAGATCAAACAAAGCAGGCCTGTGAATATTTGAACATCACCATGGATCATGAAGGCTTTAATTTTATGAAAGCCAAGGAGATTGCTAAAATTAAAGCCCGGGAGCGGTGCGATCATCCCATGATCCTTTCCTGGAAAAATGGGAAGACGGGTGAGTTTTATCCCAATTATGAATGCGGTAAAGAAAATAAACCCTTCTGGATAAGATATGCCGAGGGCAGGGGGGTAAATCTTGTTGTAGATTTTAATAAAGGCGAATATGTTTTTATGATTCTGATGGTATGATTTTATAAATATATTTTAATAAAATGACAAAGTGCTGTGTTTATAATTAAAACAGCACTTTTTTTATGTAAGATTAAAGATGCGAAATATCCGGGTTAATTGTCTTTGTTTGACAGGAGCTGAAGATCGCAGTATAGGAAACTGTAGCAAAAATGATACTTGTAGTAATATTGATACATTTAAAGAGTCATATAAGATGAAAAAAAGAAAAGATCCCGGCCAAAAACAATCTGCTAAAATGAATGTGGATACCTTCCAGCGAATCTTTGACAGCATTATGAATGGTATCATGATCACAGACCCTGGCGGATATGTAACATACATGAATAAGCCCTATGGCAGGTTTTTAGGATTGTCATCCCAGGAGCAGATCGGCAGACATTGCACTGAAGTGGTTGAAAATTCCAGGATGCATATTGTCGGGAAAACAGGGCGGGCCGAGATCAACCACCTCCAGGAGATCAGGGGAGAAAATATCGTGGTCCAGAGAATCCCCATAAAAAA
>JAAEMC010000662.1 GCA_024225895.1 Desulfobacteraceae bacterium
AAAAAGCAATTTTTTTATTTTCATAGCTTCTCCAAATTCAATGGTTACAACCTCTTGGATTATCCAAGTTTCTTTTCAACGGCTTCGGCCAACTCTTCGGGCTCTACAGGTTTTTCCAGATAAATATCGGGTTTGGGCACTTCTCCACCTTTAAATTCTTCCAGCGCTTTTTGAGAACGCAGAAAAGACCGTAAAGCGATTCCTGTAAACATGATGACCGGAATAGTTTTTAGTTTGTCATCGGTTTTTAATTTCCTATATAATCTGATGCCGCTTCCCCTGGGCATGAGCACATCCAAAATCACCAAATCCGGTTCCTTGTCTAAAATCACTTCCAGGCCTTCGATACCATCTTTTGCGACTAAAGGAGTATACCCGTTTTCTTCCAGAACTGTGATGACAAATGTTCTCACATCAGAATCATCATCAACCACAAGCACCTTTTTACTCATAATTAATCCTCCTCGGTCATTTTAACTCAACCTTGATTCGAACTTTTATAGGGAATCTGAATGGTAAATGTTGTTCCCTTTCCCAATTGGGTTGCAGTTTCTATCCGGCCCTTGTGTTCTTCAATCAATTTTTGCGTGACCAACAAACCAAGACCTGTTCCCTTGCCACCTTTGGTGCTGAAAAGCGGATCAAAAAGCTGCTCTTTTGTTTCTTGGGTCATACCACAACCATTGTCTTCCACCTCCAAAAACAGCCGATTGTCCTTTTTCTGATACGTTTTAATCATAATTTTATGTTTCTTGGATGTATCCTCGTCTTCAAGGCAGGCATCCATAGCATTATTCACAAGATTCAACAGCGAACGATGAAGGGTTTGGGGATCCAGCGACATTTCTGAAATAGTTTCATCAAGGTCTGATACAATTCCAATATCATGCGACGCAGCAACATTTTCAATCAAATCGATTACTTCTTTAATAATCTCATTGGGCGAGCACGACTCATATTCAGGTTCTCTTTCCTTGGAATAGGTTAGAAGATCTTGGGTTAAATCAGCAACACGTTTGATATTCTTCTTAATGGTCTGCCAGCCTGTTTTTAATTTATCTGTATCATTCTTTTTTAAACCGACATCAACAACATAGCTACCGCCTTTGAGCCCAATCAATATATTTTTAACATAATGGGCGAGTCCACTGACCGTCTGCCCCACTGCTGCCAGCCGCTCAGACTGTACTAGCTCTTTTTCAAGTCGTTTGATTTCTGTTAAGTCCTGAAAAAAATTGACTGTTCCCATAAACTCATCGTGCTTATGCAGCACATTGGATGCAAACCGCACCGGTATGTCCCTTCCATTCTTGGATTTAAAATGGGTTTCTTTCCACAATGGGCTTGCAGGATCTTCCTTATTCTCAGCCTCATTTTTGAACAATTTGGCAAGTTCAGGAGAGTAAAGGTCATCAATGGTCATTTTTTTTCTGACATCTATTGCTTTTGCACCAAATATTCTGGCTGCTTCCGGATTATAAACAACCACTTTCCAATTATGATCAAATGCCACAATTGCATCATTGGAACTTTTTATCAAAAGCTTTTGAAAATTTGATTTTCTCCTGATTTCTTCAGTGGCCTCCTTGATTTTATGCTCTAGGTTTTCTGTATATTCCGCCAATTTTTCGCGAATTTCGATTTTTGTTTTTGCCCGTTCAAGGGCAATGGAAAGGGCTTCATCCCTCACTGGTTTATTGATAAAATCGCTGGCACCATGCTGAAGGGCAACGATAGTAGAATCAATATCTCCATGCCCGGTAACAATTATGACCTCTTTTTCAGAGTCAATTTCCTTGATCTTTTTTAGGAGTTCCAAGCCGTCCATCCCAGGCATCTTGATATCCGTAATCACGATATCCGGAGATTCGGATTGAAACAATTCCAGCCCCTGTTCTCCGTTATACGCCGGAACGGTTTCATATCCATCGCTTTTCAGAGACATGGAAAGCAGTCTTACTATGATCTCTTCATCATCAACAATCAAAATTTTATTTGCAGACATCACATCTTCCTTATTCTACCGCGGGAAATTTAACAATAAACGTTGCACCTTTACCAACTTCACTCTCAATTTCAATCACCCCTCCATAATCTTTCACAATTCCAAAACTGATACTGGTTCCAAGGCCAGTTCCTTTACCTGTTTCTTTGGTGGTAAAAAAGGGTTCAAAGATTTTGCGCTTGACCTCATTGCTCATTCCGATCCCGGTATCCATAACGGTGGAGATGACCTTGTTCCCTTCGCAAAAAGTTTTGATAGTCAGCCTTTTTTCCACGGGTTCTTCAGATTTATCCGCTTTCTCATCCATGGAATCAATGGCATTGGTTACCAGGTTGATATACACCTGTTCAAGCCGGTTATGCTCCGCCCTGATCTGGGGGAGATCCGGATCCAGGTCAAGGTCGACTTTGATGGAATGAACGGTTAACTGATGCCCCAGAACCTTGAAGACATCATTAATAGGATCATTGAGTGCCAACTTTTTTAAATCCCGTTCAGACTGCCGGGCAAAATCCCTGACATGTTTTATCACACCGGCAGCACGGCCTACATTATCAATAATATCATTGGCCATGAGGGTCAATTCATCATCTGGAATGGGTATACCCTTTTTGATCATTTTTAGCATCAGGTCCGCACAAATCTGAATAACATTCAGAGGCTGATTTATTTCATGGGCCATCCCCGCTGCCATGGTACCCAGGGTTGCCAGTTTTCCAGCCTGGATCAACTGGGTTTCTTTTTCAACACTTTCAGTGATATCCGTAACAGATGCAATAAAGACTTCCCGCTGGGTGTATTCTGCATTCACTACTTTTATATTAACAAAAAATGATTTTTTATCGCTTTTATAATGCTTTTTCTTTGTAAACAAAATGTTATCCCCTAAAAAGAGGCTTTTGAGCCCCTCGGAGATGGTTTCATCATCCTTGTCACCGATTTCCAGAAAGGATTTCCCCAAAAGATCGAGTTTTTTAAACCCATACTCCGCTTCAACCCGGTGGTTCACATCCAGGATTTCAAATGTTTTATAATCAAAAATAAAAATCGGATTGGGATTATTATTGAAAAGAGAACGGTATTTTTTCTCCGA
Source organism: Desulfobacteraceae bacterium (assembly GCA_024225895.1). Classification (GTDB taxonomy): domain Bacteria; phylum Desulfobacterota; class Desulfobacteria; order Desulfobacterales; family Desulfobacteraceae; genus JAAEMC01. Next base: position 3,099 of record JAAEMC010000662.1, read on the forward strand.
TATCTTATATCGGTTATACAACTTGGACAATTCCTTGTCCTGGAGCTCGATTTCTTCATGGGCTCTGCGATCTTCTGTCCTGTCACTTAGGGTCTGGATGGCGCCGATGATTTTCCCGTCAGGAGCTTTAATGGGAGCTGCCGTAAAGAATATCCACTTTCCTTCCTCACCCAAATGGGGAAAAAATTCTTCTGCTTCATAGGCTTCATTGATCAATGCAGACTTTCGCCAGGAACCGCCATAATATTTTGTTACCTCTTCTTCGGGCATTTCTCCCACGATGACATCTGCCATTGTCGGCCTTTTTGCGGATCGAAACGGCACCCATTGTTTGTCTGTTCCGACCAATTCGTATGCATTATGGCCGGTCAATTCCTCACAGGCTCTGTTCCAGTGGGTAATGATATGCTCAGTATTAATAATGAAAGTTGGTATCATGCTGCCCTGGATAATCTGGAAATATTCTTTCTCCATCTCGAGCTGATCATGTCTTTCATCTAATAAATATTGATTTTTTCTGTCGGCAATCTGGTTGATCCGATTTGAAAAATTTTCAAAAAGACCGGCCATCTCTTTTGAACCGATCTGATTATCACTTATTTGATTTTTTATCTTTATCTTTTCTTCTTCAATACGCAGAAAACTTAAAAAGGCCACGGTCTGGTATATATCCAGATCGATGAGTTCAATTTTTTCCAGGTCCACCCTGTCAAGGGTTTTGGCCACCTGTTCATCATTTTTCAGTTTGAGAATCAAATTCAATCCTGAAAGCTTACAGATATCGCTATATTCAGTGGTTGTATGTATCCCTACCTCTTTGGCATACTCAATTCCTTCAACCTGCATCAGAGTATCTGCCACCACCAGCACTTGTATGCCAAATTCAGACAATCCCGGGCCCAGTAAAATTTCAAGGATTTTTTTACATGGGGTGCCGCCACCGATAATGGCAATTTTTGATCCCTTTAGATTTATATTCATTGGCTGCTCCTTCTCAATTGTTTGGCTCACCTTTATCCCAAGTATATTAAAAGAAAATCAAGTGTACAATAATAAAGGTTGGAATCAGGAATACCAAAGAAAACTTAAAGATATATCCGAAAAAACTTGGCATGGGCGTCCCTGCTTCAGTTGCTATGGATCTTACCATAAAATTTGGAGCATTGCCGATGTAACTGCAGGCGCCGAAGAACACGGCACCAGTGGAAATAGCCTTAAGATAAATGGCATTCTCCGTCATGAGCAGTGGAACTGAGTTTGCCTCAGTCATACCGGCATAGAAACTGCCCAGCGCTGTGTTAAAAAAGGTCAGATAAGTGGGAGCATTATCAAGAAAGCTTGAAAGAATGCCGGTTACCCAAAAGTAATGATAGGGTTCTTTTACAGCGTTTATCAAAAATCCCAAATCCCCTTTGGCCCCGGCTTTAAGAAGCAACAGTGCCGGAATCATCGTAACAAAAATACCGATAAAAAGATATGCTACCTCAATAATGGGAAACCATGTGAATTCATTTTCCTCTCTGAGACTTTGTGGTGTAGTCCAAAGAGAAAGAACCCCTAAAATTATTAAGATAATATCCCTGAGCCAGTCTTGAACAGCCCGGTGAATACCAAAGGTGTTGATTTCTCCAAGGTCAACCACACCACTCATTAAAACCGCACTAACAATACCGGCAAGAAAGATAAAGTTGGTCTTCCCCACCAGGCTAAGCGGCTTTTTTTCACCACTATCCGGTGCAACTGCCCCTTCTTTTTTATAATAATATGAATCCAGCACATAATAGATCACCAAAATAATGACGGCAGCCAAAAGCATGTGAGGAAGTATTTTGAATGTCCAGAAGAAACTGACCCCATGTAGAAAACCTAAAAACAATGGAGGATCACCTAATGGTGTCAGAGATCCGCCGATATTAGCTACCAGAAAAATAAAAAACACCACCATAAAGGTTGTGTTTTTCCGATAGTTATTTGCTCTTAAAAAGGGGCGAATCAAAAGCATGGCTGCACCAGTAGTACCCATCCATGATGCCAGGATAGTTCCAATGGCAATCATCCCGGTATTGACCATAGGAGTTCCACGTAACGTTCCGCGAAGCAGGATGCCGCCTGATACTGTAAAAAGTGCCCATAAAAGAATAATAAACGGTACATAATCCGCCAAAACAATATGCAAAATTTCATAGACCGCAGTCCCTTTATAAATGAATACAAAGGGGACAGCCATGCCAGCAGCCCAGAATGATGATATTTTACCAAAGTGATGGTGCCAGAAATTGCCTGCTATAAGCGGCAAAAGAGCAATTGAAAGCAGCATGCAGGCAAACGGAATACAACTCCACAAGGGCAGCACCTCGCCCAGATTCCTATGGCCATGGGCTCCTTGAGAATGGCTGTCATCAGATGCGGTATCATGATGTTCCTGATCTGATGTTTTTGTGGAAGATCCAGTCACTTCCAAAGTGTAATGATCTGTCTCTTTTTGTTGTTCCTTTGCAAAGGCAGGAGCAGAAGATATGATAAAAAACAATACAAACATGATTAGTGCCAGCCTATCCCACTTCATAGATCCGTTGTCTCCTTTTGATGTTGAGTCTAACGCAACCTTTGATTAGAGCATTCCATGTAATTTGTGCCTGGCAACGCTGTTATTTCTTTACCAAAACAGCCTCATTGCCTGGCAAAGGTCTAGCTTTTTTTAAAACAAAATGTACTACAAAAACTCGATTAGATAAGAGCTGTAATAAATAAAATAAATAAAGTCAAGCTGGTTTCCATGGTAAACGAGCTTATACCTGCCATAAATTTATATCTTTATAATTTACAGATACTTATGCAAAACAATACCTTCGCTTGCGTTTACCTCAAAATTGTAACTGCTTGAAATTATTAATGCAGACAAGTTACTTGCGACCACCTTAAGCTGGTTTCCTAATTTTAGAATGTGCTTTATACAAGCAAAGAAAAGCGGACGTAACCCTCATTTTGCAACCGTATATAGTACTATAGATATCTAAAAGAGGATCGAATTTTTCATTGTTTTTTATATGTTAATCGATTATAGCCCTGTTTTTTTATCCAACATCCGGACTAATTGTCTGATAGGGAATGAATCAGCTTGTCCAAATAGCGGGACCGCACCTGCTTGCTGGCGAGGACCTTCTTCACTGGCGAAAGTTTTAATATGACACCAAATACAGCAGCCAGTGCCCGATGACTGAATAACACCCGGTTATCAAAAATCAGATCCTGGAGCCTACCCCTTTCAATGGCCATAACCACTGCTTTGTGTGCGCCGTTCAAAGGTGTTATCACCCGCTTAAGCCTATGGTTTAAAAGTATGCTGTCCGTAGGACATACCCTCGCACATATCCCGCAGCCGAGGCAAATTTCCTTGTTAAGCTTGGGCATTTTTTGCTTTGGATGACGGGGGTCATTGGCAGAAACCTGGGCCATGGCCTCCACCGGACAAACATTTACACATTTACCGCACCTATCACAGGTGTTGTAGTCAATTTTAGGTAAAAAAGGAGTAGTGTGGATCGGGTGAAGCAAAGCAAATCGCCTGGCTGCAATCATTGCCTCACAACAGCAGGCACAGCAGTTGCAGATAAAATTAACATCCTGTCTCACATTTTCCCCGAATTGAACCAAATTGTACTCGTAGGCTTTGTAAAGATACTCAATGCCTTCCACTTTATCGACTTTTCTGGCATAGCCGTGCTTAATCAATGATGCTGCAGTTGTATTAAAGGTCATACATATTTCTTTGGGATTACTGCAATCATTTCCAATATGCTGCATTTTATGCCTGCAGTAGCAGATCCCTATTGCCATATGAGAAGCGGTTTCAACAACATGGGAAGCCCGCTCGAAATCCAATACATGTAAAGCATTTTCTTCGGATAAAACAGGTTCATGTACAAAGACCCGCCCAAGCTGGGTTTCCCCTTGGGTAAAAAGCTCTTTTATAAAGTCCTCTTCCACATTTAGATATTGGAAAAAAAGCTCAGCCAAGGCCTTCTGGTTTATGTCGTTTCTGATCCGCATCAGTGAGAATTCAAAAAAACCTGCCATGGGAGGCGGCAACACATATAAAGTTTGCCCCTTTTGCTCTATATCCACCAAAAGGGCTCTTGAGCATAGCTCATCCAGGACTTTACGAGCGCTCAAAAGATCCATCTTCCAGATATGGGCCGCTTTTTGAACACGAAATGGCTTGATGGGTAAAAGTGAAACCAAAGCAGCTTCTTTTTCGCTAAATAGAATACCAAGTATTTTATCAAGAAGACCGGATGGTACAACGCCTTGTGGGAATCTGTTCAATCTGTCCACAAGATTTGCATAGCTTTTTTTGACCGTCTGATGCGCCATACAAATTTACTACAACAGGTTTTTTGTGATTTCAAGGGAAGAAAAACAAAAACTTAAGAAGGAAGATCTGGGTAATGTTTTCGTACCTATTGTTTTAAGGAATCACTTTTTAATCATTTTCAAACCATGTTTAAACGCAGTGATCTTTTTTTCAAGATCTGCTGTTTGTCTTGAGAATGCAGCAAAAAGCTCCTTTGAATCCAGCGAGGGCTCTAAAAAGCCTGTTTCCTGTTGAATATTGTCTCTTTTTAACAAGTGATTGGCCACCATTTTATCAATCACAATAAGATCATGTCTGCCATTAATCAATTCCGTAATATTAGCTTTGTCAGAATAGACTTTAAGTTTTTTAAAGTATCCGGCATTGTCAAAATCAGCCCGGTTTACATAGCCATGCACCACACCAATTGTAAAATCTTTAAGTTCCTCTATTGAAACGTAAGAAATGATTTTAGTTTTTTTTAACTTCATAAAACAGATTTCACTCTTAACTCCTATGGATATTAAGACAAATTTTTTGTTACGTTCATCTGAGTAATAGGCCGGGAATGCTATGTCGTGCTGCCCTGTTTCGGTTTCCCGAAGTGCCCTGGCCCAAGGCCTGATACTAATCTGGACGGTATAGCCTGATTCTTCATATGCCCTTCTCATAATATCGGTTACAAACCCTTTATGTTCTATTTCGGAGCCTGCATAGGGAGGCCATTCCAGGGTGACAAGAGAGACCTTTTCGCCAGCGTGGCAAAAGGAAAGAAAAGATATCCAGACGGCAATGGTGAAAACTACATTTTTCATGTTCAATTCCAAATAGCCTTCGATAAAAAAACGACCAATCTAATTATTGTTATTTTACTTAAAATGAGCCATGGCTGCATCTGCAGCTTCCGGATCAAAATGAGTGCCTTTATTTTTTTCAATCCACTCCAGAGCGGCATCAATTCCCAAGGCAGGACGATAGGGCCTGTGGGAACTCATGGCTTCAATCACATCTGCCACAGCAAGAATTCGAGACTCGGGCAAAATTTCATTACCGGAAAGCCCCTGGGGGTATCCGGATCCATCCATACGTTCGTGATGCTGATAGGCAATTTCAGCAAAAGGCCAGGGGGATTTAATATCCTGCAAAATATCATACCCAATCTGGGGATGAATTTTTAAAATCTCAAACTCAACATCCAAGAGCTTTTTGGGCCGGTTTAAGATGGCTACCGGTATTCGAATTTTCCCAATATCATGCAGTAGCCCGGCAAAGCGTATGGCTTCAATATTCTCCTTGTCAAACCCCATTTTTTTTGCGATATCACAGGCAAATTTCGCCACCCGTTCTTGGTGACCAGCCGTATAGGGGTCCCGGCTTTCAACGGTGAGAGCCATGGCCTGTACGGTGGCTCCCAACATCTCTTGTATAAATGCTGTTTTTTCCTTTACTTTTTGTTCAAGAACAACATTCTGGGCATTCAGGGCTTCGCGCATCTTTTTATTTGACAGATGAGTTCTGACTCTTGCAGTGACCTCGGCTGAATGAAAGGGTTTTGTCACATAATCCACACCACCGATTTCAAATCCTTTTGTCTTACTTTCCAGATTTGACATGGCTGTAATAAAGATCACCGGGATATCCTTTGTGTCCTTGTTGGATTGAAGATGTGAACAAACCTCATAACCATCCAGTTCAGGCATTTGGATATCCAAAAGAATCAGATCCGGCATGAACTTTTCAGCATATTGAATCGCCTTGAGGCCATTTTTAGCAATCCCGATTTTGTATTCCTCGTTCAGGGTATTGACCAACAAATCAAGATTTGTTGCATTATCATCAACGATTAATACTAACGACCTGTCATCATTCATAGATACCCTCTCTATCTTTTATTACCCTGATTAAATCCAGGGCTTCATCATAGTCATAGCCATCGATTTTTTCACTTAAAAGATTGCTGTCCTTTGCATCCAATTTGTTTTTCAATTTTTTAAAGCTCCAGATGATATCATCAGGATCAGACTGATCAAGTGCTGTTGCCATTTGGGTGAGTAATTCTGCCAGATCTTTTTGGTCTACAGCATCACTTTGCACTTGCTCATCAATTGTATCATCAGACATAACTAATGGCAACGCTTTCAACACTTCTTTAATCTTAACAATGACATCCTGAGCCTCTTTATTTGCCTTTTCTTTATCCGGCGTGCCTGAATCGGCTTGTCGTGCAGTGGACTCAAGTTTCTTTGCAACTGCCTGCAAATCATATGCACCGATGTTCCCACTACTGCCCTTTATACTGTGAGCAAGCATAAAAAGAGCCTTCCAATCTTCTTTTTGTACGAGAGTTTCAAATTGGTCGGGCAAGGATTCGCAGGAATTTAAAAATCCGATCAGAATTTTTTTATAGACAGATTGCGGCAAATTCAACGCTGCCAGAACCTTTCCCACATCTATACCGGGCAGATTTTCTAGCATTTGATTACCGGGTTTACTCTGGATTTCTTTTTTAATAGTTTCAACCTCCGGGATATCGTCGATATTTGTTACATTTTCAGCATCAGATGGTGAACTCGTAAACTTAGATATGGTCTTAAACAATTCTTCCTGGTTAATGGGTTTCGTAATATAGCCGTCCATTCCGGCGGACAGGCATTTCTCCTTATCTCCTTTCATGGCATGTGCCGTCATGGCAATAATGGGCAACCCGGCATATTTTTCTTTGGCCCGAATCATTTTTGTTGCCTCATATCCGTCCATTTCCGGCATTTGAATATCCATGAGCACAATATCAAAATCATGCTGTTGTACTACCTGAACAGCTTCTCTGCCATTATTGGCGATAATAAGATCCACTTTCGCCTTTTCAAGGACAGCCGTCGCAATCTCCTGGTTAATTGAATTATCTTCAACCAGAAGGATATGTATCCCTTGAATCTTGTTTTGATAGGTGGCAACAGTAACTTTTTCTTTTGTTTTCGGCGATGAGGTCTCCTTACCAAACGCGTTCAGTATCATATCAAATAAGGAAGAAGCATTCACCGGCTTGTATACGCAGCCATTGATCTTTTTTTCCTGCTCAAGCTTTTCCAGTCTTTTTTCGCCAAAAGCCCCCATCATAATAATAGGTATGGTGATATTAAGATCAGAACGAATCTTTAATACGGTCTCATCTCCGGCAATATCCGGCATGATTAAATCAATGATGATCAAATCAAACATTGCATTACCATCGCCTGATGAAAGCTTTTCATAAGCCTGTTGCCCCGATTCAACCATGACCGGATTACTTCCAAGGGATTGAAGGATCTTTTCCAGAATCATCCTGTTATCTTTATTATCATCGACAACAAGAATAT
>JAAEMC010000663.1 GCA_024225895.1 Desulfobacteraceae bacterium
TCTGCTTTTTGATATTCACCAAGCTCACTTAAAACATCAGCAATATTTAAGTGGGGGTCTAAAGGAGAAGTCTCTCCTTGTTTTGCACGTTCCAATTGCATATTGAAAATTTTAATTGCTTCATCGAAACGTCCGGTCAAACGATACGATAACCCCAAAAAACTTAAGTACCACACTGGGTAATAAGGGTGAAGTCTTATCCCTTTATTGCATATTGCAATTGCTTCTTCGAATCGACCGGCATAGAGTAATGTCTGGGCAAAAACAGGATAATTGAGAGCAATATTTGGTCCAAGTGCAATAGATTTTTTTCCTAACTCAATGGCTTTTTCAAAATTACCCTGATAAAGATTAATACTCCCCAGCATGGCAGTAGCGCACCATAGTGTATTATCCAATTCCAGCGCTTTTAGATTAAGTGAAACAGATTTTTCATAGGATTCTTCCGGAGAATCAGTCCAACCCCTTAAAGCTTGGTGAAAGTGAGTATATGCCAATAAGGACCATGCAAAGCCATACTCAGGGTCTAATTTCACAGCACGCTGTGCAAGCTGTTGCGCTACACTAACATTTTCCCGGCTAAAATATTCGATAGTACTCCATGCTTTAACAGCTAAACCCCATGCTTCAAAGTTATCAGTTTTGTGCCATAACCGGGCCATATCGCCATGTGTCAGCTTGACCTGAAGTTCCACTGTTATCTTTTTTGTGATTTCATCAAGTAAATCAAACAAATCTTTCATATTGCGATCATAGTGATTTGTCCAAATATGATATCCAGTCAGAGCATCAATTAGTTGAGCAGTTATCCGGACACGATCTTTGGACATTAGAATACTGCCTTCCAGAACATAACGAACTCCTAATTCTTCGCTTACCTGTTGGACTTTTACATGCTTTGATTTGTATATGAGCATTGAGTATCGCGAAATTACAAGCATTTCCGGGATTAAAGCAAGGCCTGAAATAATATTTTCAGTCACTCCGTCAGCCAAACTATCTTGTTTCGGATCACCACTCATGTTGTCGAAGGGAAGAACTGCAATGGAAGGTTTTTCAGGTAAAGGAAAAGCCATGTTTTCTATGGATGCGGGTTCAAATTCAGGTGGGGTATTTTTTTGAAATAATTGATATCCAATAAATGTTAAAACTATTGCCAGTACAATAATAGCCGGCAAGATCCACGGTTTTACCAAAGGTTTTGGGGTTTTGTCGATTACTTTTCCTGCATCTGCAGGGTCCATCAGGACCTTATAAACTCTGACCGGATCTTTAATATTTTTTACTGCATGTTCTCCAAAGTATTCATATCCCAGCTCAAGTTTGTTCTTTAAATGATCATAGGCATTTTGGGATATACACACACCACCAGGCTCTGCCAGTCCTTCAATCCGGGCTGCAACGTTTACACCACTCCCATATATGCGATCTTTCTCATGAATCACATCTCCGATGTTGATACCAATTCTGAACTCCAAACGCCTGTCTTGGGTAAGTTCTTTGTTCTTTTTTTTCAGGTCTCTCTGAATTTCGACTGAACACTGGACAGCATCCACAGCACTTGAAAACTCTGCCAATAGATTGTCACCTACTGCATCAACAACCCTGCCGGAATTGGATTGAATAATAGAAGACATACTATCCCGGTACTCATTTAATTTTTTGACAGTGTGAACTTCATCATCTGCCATCAGGATGGAATAA
>JAAEMC010000664.1 GCA_024225895.1 Desulfobacteraceae bacterium
AAAAAACATCCGGCACTGGCCCGGGATACCGGCTGGGCACTTTTTTTGGCGTCCATGTTTTGTTCAAAGACGTTTTCAATGGTTTTCCGGTCGGCTTTCTTCAGTGTTAGATATATGTCAACAATGACAATCTCCTTGTTTCCAAGATTCCGGTATGAAAAGCTAAGATCCTTTTTTGTGATGGTTTCAAAACTAAACGTGATTTGATCCAACACCTCGATACTGTCCACCACATCAGACATAGATCCTTTAGGGGTACCGGCATTCATCATCACAGCTCCGCCAATGGTTCCGGGGATGCCTGCTGCAAATTCAAGTCCGGATAACGCATTCTCAATAGCATAGCGGCAGACCTTTGAAAGCCGTTCCCCTGCACTTACCCGGATGGTGGAACATGTCTGCTTGTTTTTTACTGTTTTAATTTCAGACTTCAGGGCTTTAATACTGATCACAAGCCCTCTGATGCCCTTATCCATGATCAATAGGTTGGTGCCGCTGCCGATAATTGTGACTGGAATATTCATATATGCGGCACAGAGGAGAAGCCCTTCAAGCTCCGGCTTGGATTTTGGCAGGGCAATAAGGTCGGCAGGGCCTCCAACCTTAAATGAGGTATGATGCTTCAATGGTTCATTGGCCATAAGCGAGAACCGTTTTTGAAGGCGTTCATATATCTCTTTTTGATCTGATGCCATGGGCATTTTTTACATGATCTCCAATAATTTTTCCCCAAGGGTGTAAATGTCGCCGGCACCCAGGGTTAGGACCATATCTCCTTTTTCAAGACGGCCGGTTAACAGGGATAATGCTTCATTAAAGTCGTGGGCAAATGTAACATCCTTATGCCCGTGCTCCCGGATGCTTTCACAGAGGGTTCTGGCATTTACGCCTTTTATTTCTTTTTCACTGGCCGCATAAATGGGCAGAATAATCAAACTGTCCGAGTGGTAAAACGAACGGGTGAATTCATCAAACAAGGCCTGGGTTCTAGTATATCTGTGGGGTTGGAAAACCACCACCAACCGTTTATCCTTATAGCTGTCCCGAATGGCGGACAAAGTGGCCAGGATTTCAGTGGGGTGATGCCCGTAGTCATCCATGACCATCACTCCCTTTTTTTGCCCTTTGATTTCCAGGCGGCGTTTGACCCCCTCGATCTGCTCCAAAGCTTTTTTTATGGTTTTAAACTCAATCTTAAGTTCCAATCCCACGGCAATGCCGGCCAGGGCATTGGAAATATTATGTTTCCCGGCCAGATTCAGGGTGATATCCCCTAAATGGCTTTCATGATGGTACACCTCAAAATAGCTTTTACTGCCTTTAAAGGAGATTTGCCTGGCCTGCAAATCCGACTGGGCAGTCATTCCAAAGGTGGTGTGCCTCACATGGATTTTAGGTAAAATGTCCTGGACATGTTCATTGTCAAGGCAGAGTACGGCCAAACCATAAAAGGGTACGGAATTGATGAATTTGACAAAGGTCTCTTTGATCTCATCAATGCCTGAATAAAAATCAAGATGCTCAAGATCGATATTGGTGACCGCAGCAATGGCAGGTGCATACTTTAAAAAGGAGCCGTCGCTTTCATCGGCTTCAGCCACAATATAATCCCCTTTGCCGTGCAGGGCATTGGTATCCAGGCCCTTTAAAAGGCCGCCGATGATCACTGTGGGATCCAGCCCGGCTGTATTAAGAATTTGGGCGATCATAGAGGTGGTGGAGGTTTTGCCGTGGGCACCGGATACGGCAATGGAATACTTGATCCGCATGAGTTCAGCCAGCATTTCAGCCCTGGGTATAATAGGAGTATTCAGTTTCCTGGCATGGACAACTTCAGGATTTTCACGTGCAATGGCAGTGGAAGTTACAATCACATCAGCGCCTTTGATTTGGTTTTTGTGGTGCCCCTGGAAGGTGATCGCGCCCAATTTTTCAAGTCTTTTGGTAATATTGCTCAATTTAAGATCTGAGCCGGATACTTTATACCCCAGATTGATGAGCAGTTCTGCAATCCCGCTCATGCCGATCCCGCCGATCCCGACAAAGTGAATATGATAGTCATTTTGATACATAGGTTAAACTGATATCCCTTTTTTGCTTAATATTTCTTTGGCGATCTTTTCATCTGCATCAGGCATGGCCATTTTTTTTATAGCAGACGACATATCCGTTAATTTGGCCCAATCCTTACTCAATTTAGTAATATGCCGGCTTAAAATCTGCCCGGACAGTTCATCATCCTTGATCAAAATTGCAGCACCTTCATTTACCAGAGCCAGTGCGTTGTGGGTCTGGTGATCGTCTGCTGCATGTGGGTATGGCACCAGGATGCAGGGCAGGCCTTTCACAGCAATCTCAGCAAGCGTCCCAGCGCCTGCCCTGCAAATCACAAGATCCGCTTCATCCTGGAGTTCCGGCATGTTGTGGAAAAACTCAGCACAGTTCACATCAAGATCTAATCGGTCATAGCGGCTTTTGATCTCAGCTTCATCTGTCTTGCCGGTCTGGTGTATAATATTTAAATTTTTTAGGTTCTCTAAAAGGGGTAAAGCATCCAAAAATGCCGTGTTGATACTTTGGGCCCCCTGACTGCCGCCAGTGACCAGAATAGTGAACTGGCCATCATTTTTAAGGGGGAATGCTTCATGCGTAGTGCCGGGTTCTTCTGTGTTTTTAACCACGGCTTCATGTCGTCTGATGGGGACACCAAAATAATTGACATTGGGTTTATTCGATGGCATGCCTCGAGTGTTTTTAAATGATGTAAAGATGATGTTTGCATATCGTGCAAGCAGCCTGTTGGTAATACCGGGAATGGTGTTTTGCTCCTGGATGCCTGTGGGAATCCGCAAAATCCAGGCGGTCAAAACTACTGAAAAAGAGGAAAATCCGCCAACACCCAAAACAAAACCCGGTTTGAAGCGCCTGATAATGCCATGTGCCTGGAACATGGAAATCAGAATAAAGAAGACAGATACGGCTTTACCTAATATATTTCTGCCCTTGATGGGCCTGGATGTGATGCTTTGGTGTTCATACTGGTAGTGCTGAAGGGTTGTCACTTCAAACGGGGCATCAGTTCCAACAAAAAGAACGTTTGTAGCAGGATTCAGGCGTTCAAGGGCCTTGGCAATGGCAATCCCCGGAAAAAGATGGCCACCTGTTTTACCACCTGTAATAATAATGTTAAACGCCTTGCTCATGATCCTTTGATGCCCCTATGTTCATTAAAATTCCCATGGCTGTCATATTGATCACCAGAGAGGTGCCGCCATAGCTGATGAATGGCAGGGTCAACCCCTTGGTGGGCAAAAGCCCTAATGCTACACCCGCATTGATAAATACTTGTACTCCTATATATATTGTTAGCCCGGAAGCCATTATGGTACCGAACAGGTTTTTGCAGTTTTTGGCAATCTGTGTTCCTTTGATCAACAGGATCAAGTAGAGAATCAATATAAACAAAACACCTACAAGGCCAAGTTCTTCTCCGATGATTGAAAATATGAAATCCGTGTGAGGTTCGGGCAGGTAATGCTGCTTTTGCATGCCGAGCCCGATGCCCTGGCCGAAAATACCGCCTGAACCAAAGGCTTTTAAGGAATGGGTGATCTGGTACCCGGTATTATAAGGATCAGCCCAGGGGTTAAGAAAGATAAGAATCCGTTCCAGACGATAATCCACTTTGACCACAAGAAAATAAGCAAGCGGAACCAGTAGCGGGAGTGGTGAAATAAGATGAAGAATCCTAACCCCTGCGATGAACATCATTCCCCAGGTGATCAAGCCCAGAACTACCACCGTGCCAAAATCCGGCTGGATGATAATCAGGGAGGCGATTATACTGAACACAAAAATATGGGGAATGAATCCTACGGAAAAATCTTTAATCATATGCTGCTTTTTAGCCAGAGAATAACCAAGGAAAATAATCAGGGCCAGTTTTGCAAACTCTGAAGGCTGGAAAGTAAAACCTCCCAGATTGACCCATCTTTGGGCACCGCCGGCAGTGACACTTATGGCCGGTACCATGACAGAACACAAAAGACCGATGGCTGCCAGAAGAATGATGTAGGCAAAATTTTTATAGAGCCTGTAGGGGAAAGATGCAACAATGAACATAATGCAAATGCTGATTAAACAAAAGACAGCCTGTTTTTTCATATAAAAATAAAGGGTATTGTAATTTTCCATGCTGATGGCGGAACTGGCGGAACAGACCATCACAACCCCGATAAGCGAAAGCATGATCACTGGGACCAGCAAGCCTTTCTCCTTAAAGAACGGATGAATATTGTGGGTTTGGGTGGTCATTTCGTTTTTTCCTTGAGCTGCTGAACCTGGATCATAAAATCATGGCCCCGTTTCGTATAATTCTCATACATATCAAAGCTGGCACAGGCCGGTGATAAGAGGACTGTGTCCCCGGAATCAGATGATAGAAATGCCTTTTTTACGGCATCTGACATGGTATCGGCTCTTTCAATGGGGATAATGCCGGAAAAGGTCTCACAAATAGTTTCTTTTGATTCTCCCAGGGCAATGATTTTTTTTGCTTTATTTTTGATGTCATGAACCAGAAGTGAAAAATCCGTTCCTTTTTCCCTGCCGCCCAGAATAAGGATGATGTTCTCTTTAAAACATTCCAGAGCCCGGATTACCGCATCGGTATTGGTGGCCTTGGAATCGTTGTAAAAACCAACCCCATTGATTGTCCCGCTGAACTCCATACGGTGGGATAAATTTTTAAAAGCTTTGATCCCTTTGCCAATACCTTTAATATCTGCGCCAAATGAAAGGCAGGCAAGAGCTGCAGCCGCTGTGTTTTCCAGGTTGTGAACGCCTCTGAGTTCATCACTTTCAATTTTTATATTGTCGGTTTTGCCCTTGGTTTTAATAGTGATTTCATCCTGGTCGATGATGGCGCCATAAAGAATTTCTTCTCTATTTTTGGAGGCAAAATTAAGGAGATTGGCTTTGAGGGCCGCCCCTTTTTTTTCAACATCTTCAATGTTTTGATTGATTATTGCAGTATCGTTTTCATTCTGGTTTTTGAAAAGATCCCATTTGGTATCTGCGTAGGCGTGAAAATCCCTGTATCGGTCCAAATGATCTTCTGAAATATTGAGCAGCACTCCAATTTCGGGTTTGAAACCTTTAGAAATATCCAATTGAAAACTGGAGATTTCTGCTACAATCACGTCAGGTTTATCCTTTTCCATAAGGCAGTCCACAAGGGGAATTCCTATATTTCCACCCACAAAGGTATTATAACCACAGGCTTTTAACATGTTGCCGGCCAGGGTGGTGGTGGTAGTTTTCCCATTGGTGCCGGTGATGGCAATCACAGGACAATCATTGTATTGTGAAAAGATATCCAACTCACCGGTAATCGCAACATTATTGCTTTTCGCCTGTTCAAGGTACGGGGTGTTCAGGGGAATACCGGGACTGACAACAATAATCTCGGCATTATTAAAGGTGTCGTGGTCGTGATAGCCCACTTGGGTTAAAATATTCAAGTCGTTGAGTTCTTTTTCAACATCCTTTCTTGATGGATCAATATCTGTGGCAACAACGGTCTTATTTTTGCCATGTAGGAATCTGGCCATGGACATGCCTGAGATACCCAGACCAACCACCAGAATGTATTTTCCTTTTACCGTGTTCACGTCCTCTACCTTATTTTCAATGTACTCAACGAGATTAATGCCAGGGTAATGGATATGATCCAGAACCTCACAGTTACTTTTGATTCATGCCAGCCTTTTAATTCAAAATGATGGTGCAGCGGCGCCATTCTGAAGATCCGCTTCCCATTGGTCATTTTAAAATATCCGACCTGGATAATGACGGACAGGGCCTCGATCACGAAGAGCCCGCCCACAATAACCAGGAGAATTTCCTGTTTGGTAATAACGGCAATGGTGCCTAAGATTCCCCCCAAGGGGATGGATCCGGAATCACCCATGAATACCTGGGCCGGATGAGCATTAAACCATAAAAATCCCAGACCTGCCCCGGCCAGGGTGCCGCAGATCACGGTAATTTCACCGCTGGCGCCGATATGGCGGAATTGCAGGTATTGGGCAAACTCGGAATGGCCGGTGACATAGGCAAAAAACATATAGGCCACACTGGCCACGATAAAAGGACCAATGGCAAGACCGTCCAACCCGTCTGTGAGATTTACCGCATTGGAGGTGCCCACTATCACAAGGCTTGCAAAGGGGATATACCAAATCCCCAAATCCGGGGAATAATTATTAAAAAATGGGATGGTCAGTTTTGAATTAAAATCCGGGCATTTATAAATCAGGTAACTGACGATTATGGCAAAAAGTATCTGTACCAGGAATTTGGCTTTGGCGGTAAATCCCTTATTCTCTTTTTTGATCTGCATCAGGTAATCGTCCACAAACCCGATGAAGCCGAAAAGAAACAGGGATAGGAGTGCAATAAGGACATAATGGTTATTAAAGTTACCCCAAAGAAGGATGGATGCAAAAACACTGAAAAGGATGAGAACACCTCCCATGGTGGGTGTGCCTTGTTTTCCTAAATGGCTTTCTGGACCGTCGCTCTGGATAAACTGTCCAATCTGCATGAGGGAGAGTTTTCTAATAACAAAGGGGCCTAAAATCAGGCAAATCAAGAAGGCTGTCAAGCTGGCATAAATAGTGCGAAAGGTAATATAGCGGAACAGATTGAAAAATGTAAAATCCGCATGTAGTGGGTATAAAAACTGGTACAGCATCTTAGTTTTTACCTTTTAATAAAAGTTTCATTTCATGGATAATTGTTTCCATTCTCATTCCCCTGGATCCTTTCACCAGAATCCATGCATCCTTTTCCATAATATCCACAACCCTTTTGGCAATGGCTTGTTTTTTTCCGTGAAAGATTTTGTCCTTGACCATGCCTTGGGCAAGTGCTCCTTTGCGGGTATGTTTTGTCTGGCTTCCAAAAAGAAACAATCTTGATATCCCTAATTTTTCAGCTGTTTTGCCGATTTTGCTATGCAGGGCATCCGTGTCATCCCCTAATTCCAGCATATCCCCTAAAATGGCGATGCTCTGTCTGTCTTTGCTAAGCAGCGCCAGGGTGTTTAATGCACCAGTCATTGAACTGGGGTTGGCATTGTAAGTATCATCTATTAAATGAACATCCCGGGTCAGACTTAAGATATTCATCCTGCCTGCCACAGGTGAAAATGCCAAAAGGCCCTGCCTGATTTCATCGGGACTGATCCCGGCAGTCAATGCGGCTGCACAGGCTGCCAGAGAATTGTTTACCATGAATGGAGCAGGGGAGTTGATGGTAAATGGGTGTGCCTGCCCATTATAATTGACCATAAACTGCGTGCCGCCGTTGTTCAATGTTACATCACTGCCTTTAACGGTTGCATCCCGGCCAAGGCCGAACAAGAGGATTTTATTTATATCTTTGTTGGCCCGGGCACAGGCTTCCATGATGTCCCGCCTTCCATCATCGGCATTAATGATGGCAGTTCCATTGGCGCCAATGCTTTCAAAAATTTCGGATTTGGCTTTGGCTACATTGTTCACAGTGCCAAGCCCTTCAAGATGGGCACCGGCCGTATTGGTAATCAGGGCAATGTCCGGTTCTGCAATGTCCGAGAGCCTTGAAATTTCGCCCGGATGGTTCATGCCCATCTCAATGATGGCCCACTCATGGGCGCGGGATAATTTTAAAAGGGTAAGAGGCATGCCTATTTCATTATTGAAATTGCCCTGGGTAGCCAGGGTGTGAAACCGGGTTTTGAAAATTTCCTGGGTGATTTTCCGGGTTGAGGTCTTCCCGTTGGAGCCGGTGATGGCCAGAAGTTTAACACCGGATCTGCGCTTCTGGAACCGTGCGAGTTGTCCTAAGGCCATCAGGGTGTTGTCTGTTTCAAACACCAACAGATCTTTTCCCTTTATCTTTTTATTTGCGTTTGACCCCAGGGCCTCAAAATAATTTTTTTCTACTACAAATCCTTTAATTCCCTTTTCTAAAAGGTCTGGTATGAAATCATGGGCGTCAAAGTTTTCTCCTTTTAAGGCCACAAAGAGTTCATTTGTATTAATCATCCTTGAATCTGTTGAAACAGATGCAAAAGTTAAGTCCTCAGTTATGGTGGATAGGACAGGGGGCCGCCCCAAAGCAGCTTCAAAATCCTTTATCTTCCAGGGGATGGGGGAAAATTTGATTTCCATCTCTTTTATTGCGGATGACAGCTCTTCTCTGTCATCTAAATGAATGGTGCCTTGATTGGTAATTTGATAGGTTTCATGGCCTTTTCCTGCAGCTACTATAATATCGCCGGGCTTTGAAATTCGGACCGCTAAATGCAGGGCTTTTTTGCGATTTGGCTGTAAAAGATGACCACTTTTCAAATCCGGACTCAAAGTATTGTTAATATCCAATCGGGGACAGGATAAAGGATCAATACCTTTTATAATCTCTTTGATAATGGCATCTGGGTTTTCCGTTCTGGGGTTGTCAGAGGTGACAATGGATATATCACTGTATTTTACGGCAACTTCTCCCATTAGAGGCCGCTTTGAAGTGTCCCGATCTCCACCGCAACCAAATACCGTGATCATTCGTTTGGGCGCCCTCTGTTTAAGAGTGGCAAGGATGGATTCCAATGCCCCGGGAGTGTGGGCATAATCCACAAATATGTGGCGTTCCAGATGGTTGTCGATTTTTTCCAAACGACCGGGAACGACTTTGCAATCCTCAATGCCCTTTTGTATCTTGTCCTTCTCGATGCCCAGGACTTTCGCTGCCCCTACAGCGCACAGGATGTTTTCAAGATTGAATTGACCGGTCAGTTCCGAACAAAAGGAAAACTTTGTTCCATTGAAGAGAATCTCTCCTGACAGACCGTTGATGTCATCGGTGACGTTTTGTGAGCAGATTTGCGCAGATGTCCGGGTGCTCACCGAAAAGGTGTCGCAGCAAAGATCTGCTAAAATTTCTTTTCCTTTTGGATCATCAATGTTGATGACGGAAGGTGCCAGGGTTTCTCCGTTTCCGTTTAAAGGGAATTCTGTAAAAAAACGTTTCTTGCAGGCAAAATATTCTGCCATGTCGGCATGGTAATCCAAATGGTCCTGTGAAAGGTTGGTAAAGACCTTGGCGTTAAATTGGCAATGATCAATACGGTGGAGATCAATACCGTGGGATGAAGCTTCCATGATGACATGGGTGACGCCGGCTTTTTTCATCTCCCTAAGGGTTTTTTGAAGATCAATGGCATCTGGTGTGGTTACGGGGTTGTTAAAGGTTTGGCCCTTATACCGGATGTTTACCGTACCTATGACGCCGGTTTCAAACCCGCAGGCATTAAAAATGCTTTCCAGGATATATGTAATAGTGGTTTTACCGTTGGTGCCGGTAATACCCACCAAATTCATATCGGCTGAGGGCTGGCCAAAAAAGCGGTCTGCAATACCGGCAGTGGCTTTTCTGGAATTTTTCACCAGTATGACATTCTCAAGATTATCTGGATTCTTTTGAGCAATGATCGCGGCAGCGCCCTTTTCCAAGGCCTGCTTCATATAGTCGTGACCGTCTGCAGTAAACCCTTGAACAGCAATAAAAAGACCGCCGGGTGTAATATCCTGGGCTCGGGATGCAATCTTGGTGATTTCAATATCCGCTATGGTATTGTTTATCATCTCACAGCCTTCTATCAAACGGGACAGCTTCAATGTGTTTCTCCAGTAGCGGCTTTTGCAATCATGGGTTCGGTTTTTTCCGGTGGAATGCTTAAATAATTAAAGGCTTCCGCCATAATGGTTCTAAATGCAGGCGCTGCCACATCTCCGCCATAATGTTTTTTGCGGGGCTCATCCACCACCACCAGTGTGGCAAGCTCCGGGTTCTTTAAGGGGGCAAATCCTGCAAAAACAGAAATATATTTATTTTTTGAATATCCCTGGTTGTTTTTCAGAGCCTTCTGGGCAGTACCGGTCTTGCCACAGACCGTATACCCATCAATGGCAGCTTTGGTCCCGGTACCTTCTTCTGTCACCACACTGCTCATCATCCGGCTGACTTGCCTGGCTGTTTCAGGCGATATTACCTGACGTACCGGTGTAGGATAAAATACTTCTAATTCTTTTCCTTCACTTGAAATTATTTTTGAAACCAGGAGTGGTTTCATCAGCAGACCGTTGTTGGCAATGGCGCTGATTGCAGTAATAAGCTGAAGGCTGGAAACAGAGATGCCCTGACCAAATGCAATGGCACCGCTATCTATTTTGGACCACCGGCGATAGGGAATCAGGTTTCCTGGCGTCTCTCCGGAAATATTGACCCGGGTCCTGCGGCCAAACCCAAATCTTGCCAGATAATCGTGAAGTACTTTTTTGCCCATGCTTTCTGAAATTTTTGCCGCCCCGATGTTGCTGGAAAACTTTATGACCTGGTTTAAGGTGAGCCATCCATGGGGGTGGGTGTCATGGACCGTGAATCGTCCGATTTTATATTTGCCGTTTTCACAAAAAAAGATGGATTTGGGTGAGAAAAATCCTTTGTCAACAGCCGCTGCCGCCGTAAAGACCTTCATTGCAGATCCGGGCTCATATGCATCGGTCGTTGCCCGGTTCCGGAATGTGTCCCTGTCATAACCCGCGAAATCATTGGGGTTGAATTTAGGATAATTGGCCATGGCGAGGATTTCCCCAGTCCTGGGTCTCATGACCAGCGCCATTCCGGCCTTTGCCCTATTCTCAGTGATTGTTTTTTTCAAAGCCTGTTCGGCAAGGTATTGGATCTTCCGGTCAATGGTTAAAACCGTGGAATCCCCTTTTAATTTTTCTTTGAGCTTTTTTTCCGTGGCAAGGATTTTCCCGGTTCCGGTTTTGGTGATTTTATACTTCATACTATTGCCGTCCAGGACAGCATTATATTTATACTCCAGCCCTTCAAGACCATTGTCGTCCGCCCCTGTAAAACCCAGGACCTGGGCAGCAAGATCCCTGTTGGGATAAAACCGTTTTGCATCATCCCTGAAAAAGATGCCGGCAATTTTCAATTTCCGAATTTGATCTGCTTCAGTGGGGGACACCCGCCGTTTGATCCAGGTAAAAGACCTTTGTCTGGACAGCTTTTTTTTCAGTGTTCTGGCATTCAGTCCCAGTATTTTGGCAATTTTTTTGGAGACCGCTCCTGCGTCCTTTATTTGTTTCGGGCTTCCTGCAACAGACAGAGCATCAATGCTTGTGGCCAGTTTATTCCCATTTCGATCCAGGATCTCACCCCGGTTACCCTTTACCAGGAGATATTTTGAATATTCGTTTTTGGCCAGGATGGAAAGGTTCTCACCTTTAATAATTTGAATTTCAAAGGATTTTGCTGCCAGAAGAAGAATCAAGGCACACATCAGGACCTGGACAAGTATGATCCTCTTTTGAATACCTTTTTTAAAATCAATGGCCATTACCATTCCTCTTCGGTCAGATATATTATTTTACCTGTTGTATCCAAGGATAGGGCCAGCTTGCTGACGGCGATTTTAGAGATTCTATCCAGGGAATTTAGCCGTTCTTTTTCAAGGACAAGGGCTGCCTGGTAGGAGGTAGCCTTGGCCAGGTTTTCCTGAAGCTTTGTAATATTAAAGGCATTATGGGTGGCCTCCACCCGTATCCACGTATAAAATAAGAGTTCACAAAAAAGCATTAAGATGACAGCAGACCACAATGCCCTGTGACTTTTTTGGAGTCCCGGCTTTTTAATGGTGTTGGGTTTTTGCTTCATCTGCTGATATCCTTTGCTTCCATCCTGGTTTATACCCTTTGGGCCACTCTTAATTTGGCGCTCCTGGCCATGGGGTTTGCTGCCACTTCTTTATCTGAAGCTATGACAGGTTTTCTGTATACTGATTTAAGCTGCTGGACAAATCCGCATATACAATGGGGAAACTCCCTGGGGCAGGTGCAGCCCTGTTCAAATTTGCGGATATATTGTTTGACAATTCTGTCTTCCAAAGAATGAAAACTGATCACACAGAGCCGTCCGCCCTTAAGAAGCATGGAGGGCACTTTTTCCATAAAGGTCTCCAGATGTTCAAGTTCTTTGTTGACAACAATACGAATGGCCTGCAAAACCCGGGTGGCTGGACGGATCTTTTGTTTGTAAATGGCTTTTTTAGGAATAGCATCGGCAACGATTGTAGCGAGGGCCATACTGGTTTTTATGGGAGAGGTTTGCCTGTGCTCTACAATTTTTCTGGCAATTTTTCTGGAAAAACGTTCTTCTCCATACTTGAAAAAGATGTCGGCCAGTTCATTTTCCTTAAATGAATTGACCAGGTCCTCAGCTGTAAAATCGTTTCGAATATCCATTCGCATATCCAAAGGTTCGTTTTTATTAAAACTAAAACCGCGTTGTCCATTTTTCAGCTGGTGAAAAGAAAAGCCCAAATCCAGAAGAATTGTATTTACCCCTTTAATTTTGTTGGCGGCAAGTATTTCCGGCAACCGTGAGAAGTTGTCATGACAAATCAACACATTCTCTTTATAAGGGTATAAAATTTTTTTCGCATTTCGTATGGCATCAATGTCCTGGTCAATGCCGATGAGCAAGCCGTCGGGTAATATGGCCTTCATTGTTCTAAGCCCGTGTCCTGCGCCGCCCAATGTGCAATCTACACAGGTGTAACCGGGTTTGAGATCCTGGTACTCCTGCACCTCGTTGGGCATGACCGACGTATGCTCAAATTTCATGGTTTACAGCCCCAGGGAAGCAATCTCCTCTCTTACTTCCGCTTTTTCCAGCTCTGCTTCCATTTTCAGGTTCACCTGATCCCATTTGCTGCGTGACCAGATTTCAAAATGATCCAGTACACCCACCAGGACGATTTCTTTTTCAAGGTCGGCATATTCTCGTAAGTTCTGGGGAAGGAGAATGCGGTCCTGCTTGTCACAAGAGCATTCACAGGCATTGCCTAAAAAGAATCTTTTAAACTGAAGCATATGTCTGCTTTTAGCTGACAAAATTCTTTTTTCA
>JAAEMC010000665.1 GCA_024225895.1 Desulfobacteraceae bacterium
AGGAGATTTTTTTTGTTTTAAACCCTTTTTTTTTGTGGCACTTATGGAATGCAAATACCGCTGCTACACATTTGGCAAAGAAAAGGAAAACAAAATGGAATTTGATCTGTTGATAGAGAATGGTCTGCTGCTGACCATGGAAAATGATCCCGATTTGATCAAAAACGCCAGTGTATTGATCAAAAATGGTGTGATTGAGGCATTTGGTGAAAAAGGGCAATTTGAATCTGTTCAGGTGAAACAAAAAATTGATGCCTCATCAAAAATTATCATGCCGGGCCTTATCAATGCCCACACCCATCTGCCAATGTCCATGTTCAGGGGACTGGCCGATGACTTGCCGCTGGATGTATGGCTGAACGACCATATCTTTCCGGCTGAGATAAGTCAGGTTAACCCGGATTCCGTGGAAAAATTCAGCAAGCTTTCCATCAAGGAATGTTTGCTCTCCGGTGCAACCACCATATGTGACGGGTATTTTTATGAACACCATGTGGCCCAGGCAGTACATAACTCAGGAATCAGGGCGGTATTGGGTCATGGTGTGATTGATTTTCCTGCGCCTGGCGTTCCTGACCCAGGTAAAAATATTGATACTGCGAAGGGTTTCGTCCAAGAGTGGAAGCATAAATCCCATTTGATTATGCCATCAATCTTTTGCCATGCACCTTATACTTGCTCCAAGAACACCTTAGTCCATGCCAAAGAAACCGCCAATTCACTGGGGGTGCTTTTTCAAATTCATGTGGCAGAAACCAAAAACGAAATTCATAAGATACCGGAATTAAACGGGAATTCCATTGTGGAATATCTTGATTCCATTGGGCTGCTGGATGAAAATACTCTTCTGGTTCATTCGGTCTGGGTCTCTGACAATGATTTGACCATTATTGGTAAGCGCAATTCAAAGGTCGTTCACTGCCCGGAATCAAATATGAAGCTTGCGTCGGGCATCGCACCAGTGCCTAAAATGATTGATAGCAATATCGTGGTCGGACTCGGTACTGACGGATGTGCCTCAAATAATGATCTAGACCTTTTTTCTGAAATGGACATGGCTGCCAAACTCCATAAGGTTGCCTTGCTGGATCCCTGTATCATGGATGCCAGAACCACCCTTGAAATGGCAACGATCAAAGGCGCCGAAGCCATAGGCCTTGGAAAAATTACCGGCTCCATTAAAAAAGGTAAA
Organism: Desulfobacteraceae bacterium; assembly: GCA_024225895.1. GTDB lineage: Bacteria > Desulfobacterota > Desulfobacteria > Desulfobacterales > Desulfobacteraceae > JAAEMC01. Next base: position 1,193 of record JAAEMC010000665.1, read on the forward strand.
AAAGCGGATATTATTCTTATAGATACAAACAAATGCCATTTGACACCTCTGTTCAACCCTTATTCGGCCTTGGTCTATTCCGCCAAATCTTCAGATGTGGATTTGGTCATGGTTGACGGGAAGATATTGGTGGAAAACGGGCGGCTCTTATGAGATCCGTTTAAGTCATCCCACAAATCCAATACACCCTGGTCTATTGTCTTGGCAGAATGTGTTTCAAGACAGAACAGGGTATTGATGACCTGGGCATCTGCTATTTTAATCCTTGTGTCCTTTAAAAAAATTGTCTGGAACATATGGATTTCTTTTCCACGGACGGTTTTTTCCACACCTGTTATCACTTGGAGCCGATTGCCGGCCACAGCCGGCTTCAGATACCTGATTGATATTTGTTTTACAACATGTATGATACCGTTATTATGAAACAATTCTTCCAGCAGGTTATTTTTTTCACAATAGTGCCATCGTCCCTCTTCCAAAAATTCAAGGTATCGGGCATTGTTGACATGACCAAAATGGTCGATATGGTATCCCCTGACGTTAATTGTTGTTTGGGTTTGCATTTTGATTCTCCTTTTCGATTTGGGTTGCAGTGAAAAATCCGGTAATTAACAAAAAGGAGAGGATCAAAAGTTTTACCAGTATAAAACTTAAGTTCCAGATCTCCGGGGTGCCAAAAAACAGGTCATAACTGACAAGACATATAAAGCCCGTGACCACGGGGCAGAATGTCAGTATCAATATAAATCTTCTTTGAACGGGTTCTTTTTGCGCCCAGATTAAAAGACAGGTCCATCCGGACATCAGACAACCACCGGTCATGATGGCCAGCCGTTCGGACAGATCGGGCTGAAAATTTTGAATTTGGAAGGTGGCGGCCCAGACCGGCGGGAAAAGCAAAGCAATGGCGAAATAAAGGTCAATGAAAGCTCCGAATAGATATACAAATTTAATAAATTTTAATTTTTTGGTCATGTTTTTTCCTTTGTTATCGATTATCAATGTGCTTAAAGTAACCCTATGACTAAAAAAAGTATTGATAAACTGCGTAAATGAGTTGATCGATTATGAAAAAACAAACTGTATCTGTGTACTTGTTTGATTGTCTTTGCAGATATGCTCAACAATTTGATCTGGACAGGGAATCGGTATGTGAAGCAATAAATATTGATATTTCAACGGTTTGCAACCATGATTATAGGATGGATGCGCAAAAGTTTGCCAAGGCCTGGATTTTTGTCTCAAATCAAATAAATCAGGATCATTTCGGACTGAATCTTGGCAGGAACCATGAAAGTTTTCCTTTTAGTCACATCACATTTTTTGTCATGCAAAACAGTGAAAATCTGCTTGAAGCTTTACGTAAATGTATAAAATATCACAACCTGGTATCTGATGTTGCGTCACCGTCTATCCGTAAACAGGATCACCATATCATTTTAGGTCTGGACTACAAAATTCCGGAGATGCAAAATAACCTTTCGTACACCTGCTTTATCTTTTCAATGGTCGTGACACTGCTGAGACATCTGAGTGGAAATGAGATCTGTCCTGTTGAAATCAGTTTTATGCAAAAAAAATCTGAAAATATCTATGAGGGTCTGGTGGAATATTTTCAGTCCAAAATTTTTTTCAATGCACGAAACAGCCAGATTGTTTTCAATTATCCTGATCTTATGGACGATGTCATACTATCGAATCCTGCGCTTTTGCCCCATCTTGAACTGACGGCAACACACGGATTGGAAAATTTAAGTCACCATGAAAAATGGTCCCAAAGGGTTAAAAATGCCATATATGAAATGATAAATGCAAAAAACGCGACTCTTGACCAGATCTGTTCCCAGCTTTTAGTCAGCCGGAGAACATTGCAAAGCAGATTAAAGCAAGAGAATACAAGCTTTCGTAAACTTTATCAGGATGCAAGAAAAGAAAAAGCCATGACGCTTTTAAAAGATTTGAAGATTCCGATTATTGAGATTGCTTTTGTATTGGGCTTTTCAGAACAGAGTGCCTTTCATCACGCGTTCAAAAGATGGTCAGGATGCACTCCGAATGTATACAGAAAGAATATAATTGAAAACTCTACACCTGAATAGGTCTCTTTTGTTCAATAATCTTAAAAAATTAACCATTGTTGACAAAGTAGGGCTTTGATATAGTGTCGCCTATTGGAAAATCCTCACAATTTTTAAACCATTAGTTATAAGTTAAGGTTTGATGATGCAAAATATTGTACCCTCCTCCATCGGCGCTCTTATCATAGCAGCAGTGGCAATCTTTCTTGGAATTTTCCAGGTTCTGCTTGCCATTAACCTGAAAAAGGAACCGTGGAACAGATGGGGCGCCGGTATTTCATTTTCCGTGGTAATATACACTATATCGATTTTTTTCCAGTTCAATATCGGCGAGGGTCTGATCAACAAGTTATGTGAGTATATTCAGCTTTCATCATTTATTTTTATACTGTATTCAGGATACAGGTTTACGATTGGATATTTGTTTATTAAACCGGGCAGGGTTTTTTACAATTGTTTGAACGGACTTCACGTTTTTTTGATGGTGCTTAT
>JAAEMC010000666.1 GCA_024225895.1 Desulfobacteraceae bacterium
CAGGTCCTCTTTTCCAGAGCGGGCTTGTAAAAAAAGAGCCTTTGATTTTTTTTCATGTTCCCGGATGAGGCATGTTGCTTGGTAGCCATCCAAAATCGGCATTTGGATATCCATGAGAACAAGATTGAATTGTTTGTTTTTAAATAGATCCACCGCCTGTTGGCCGTTTTCAGCCAAACTGACTTGATATCCATGGTTTGTCAGGTGTCGGATAACAATCTGCTGGTTGGTGGGGTAGTCTTCTGCAAGCAAAACCTGGATTTTTTGTCTGCCGATTTCTGAAATCGTATGCTTGGTAATAGTTGAGTTCCAGGTCTGGTCTTCAATGGGTTGACTGCTTAAAATAGAAGTAATGGCGGCTTTGAGCTCTTTTCGTTTCAGCGGTTTGCTCAGATATCCTTGAATACCTAACTCTTTACAGATTTTACGGTCGCCGACCATCCCCATGGAAACTAGAATGACAATAGGTATGTGTTCCAGTCCCTGAATTTTTTTTATCTCAACTACAAATTGAAATCCATTCATCCTCGGCATCTGAAAGTCGGACAGAATCAGTTCAAATGGCTGGTTTGCATCCATAGCATCCTTTAGAAGAAGTAAGGCCTCATTTGCATCCAATGCTTCAGCAGGGTTACATCCCCATGATTTCAGGTGTTCGGTAAATACAAAACGGTTATTTGTATTGTCATCCACTACCAAAACTTTTAAATTGTTTAATTCCACCGGTGTTATTGTTTCTGTTTTTTTCTTTAATGCATTTAAATCTTTTTCAAAGACAGCCGTGAACCAGAAAGTAGATCCTTCAAAGGGACTGCTTTTAACGCCGATTTCTCCATCCATCATTTGAACAAGCTGTTTGGAAATGGTTGTTCCAAGACCGGTTCCGCCGTATTTTCGGGAGGTGGAACTGTCGGCCTGGATAAAGGGATCGAAAATTGTGCCCAGTCTTTCCGGGGTTATGCCGATACCGGTGTCGGAAACCGCAAAATGCAGGAAATCTTCCTCCTCCCAGGGAGCGACGCTAAC
>JAAEMC010000667.1 GCA_024225895.1 Desulfobacteraceae bacterium
ATTGTATTTCAAAATGCTTTGTGTCCTTTTTATCATCGATTGGTTATGAAAAGCATCATAAATGACAATGGAAACAAAATCAAACAGCTGTTGATAATTATTTTAAATACCGCAGGATATTTTGGGTCCGTTCATCAGTAGAATAGTTCCGTTTGTCATTCATAATATCCTATTTGTCTTTTTTTACATTTATTTACATCTAATAGGGTTGCTTATAAAAAAACGAATAGTATATATAATGAGGATGGGGCATACTAATATATTCATTTTATAAGCTTTTTAAAAAGGGAAACAGTATTAATGGAACGTCCAACAGGATTTAAAAAAGTACTCTCCATCCTTTTCAGGTTTGTCAGGGTGGTTATAGTGCTTGCAGTTGCGGTAGGCATTGGGAATTTACTTTATAAGCTCAAAAAAGAGCCGGAGAAAAAAGAACTTCAAACAGCTGCGCCCAGTGTGACGGTATTAAATGCTCAACCAGAATCAAAAGTAATGATGGTGGAGGCTTTTGGTACTGTTAAACCAAGAAAATCCATCAAGATTTCAGCTGAAGTGCCGGGCCGCATAGACCATATCAATCCCATGTTTATTGAAGGCGGAATAATTCAACAAGGCGAATTGCTGGTTCGTATTGATCAGAGAGACTACAGGCTTAACAAGGATGCGGCTGCGGTTCGTGTTCGGCAGGCCAGGGTTGATATTCAGAATTTAAAGCAGGAAATTGAAAATTTAAAAAAGGATATTGAACTGTCCAGCAAAAACACCGAGCTGACACAAAGGGAGCTTGAACGGCTCAAAGCCCTTTCTAAAAATCAATATGCTTCCAAGAACAGCCTGGAAAAAGCAGAACAACAGCATTTGGGGGCCAAAATTCAGTTACAGGGAATAAAAAACAGGCTGGCATTAACCGATACTTATATGGAACAAAAACAGGCAGCCCTTGCCATGGCCAGGGTGGATCTGAATAAGGCAGCCCTCTCCCTTGATAAGACCGAGATTCGGGCGGAATTTGAAGGCTTTATCCTTGATAAAATGGCAGAGGCCGGGGAGTATGTCAATCCGGGTCAGGCCCTGGGTATTATTTATCAGAAAGACAGTTTGGATGTGGATGTCAGGATTCCTTTGGAAAAGATGAAGTGGCTTGAATTTTTTTTCAAGGATGGGAAAACCCCGGAAGCGCTTGTTGAGCTTGCCTCTTATGAAGGATCCCAGCCTCCGACCTGGAAGGCGAAAGTAGCAAGGATTAAAGCCAAGATAGATGAAAAAACAAGAACTTTACCTTTGACCCTTGAGATTGGAAGCGCAAACAAGGCAGGAATCGGTGTCTTTGATATAAAACCCGGGACCTTTGTAAAGTGCAACATTATCGGCGAAACCTATGATAATATTTTCGTCATTCCAAGGTATCTTTTAAGATCAAACAATATCCTTTATACGGTGAATGATTCCCATCTGAAAATGAAAAAGGTAGCCGTCCTCCGCAAGTTTGAAGACGAGGTCTATATTACGGCAGGGTTGGAAAATGGAGATAAAATCATCTCATCACCCCTTCCCGGTGCAATTGCGGGAATGGAAATAACAATCAAGGACAATGGGAAATAAAATATGAGATCACTTGGCAAATGGTCTGTGGAACATAGAGTCACCGTCAATCTGATCATGATTTTTTTGATCGTGGCCGGACTTTTGACTGTTATAAACATGAAACGAGAGATGTTCCCCCAATTTTCCCTGGATATGATCGATGTGGGCATGGATTATCCAGGTGCTTCTCCGGAAGAAGTAGAAGAGGGGATTTGTGTTAAAATCGAGGAACAGCTCAAGAGTATCGAAGGTATAAAGACGGTTTATTCAGGTGCATATGAAAGTCATGGCTCCGTTACCCTGGAACTTAAAGCCGGGACTGATATTGCAGAAAAATTGGATGAAATTAAAACCGAGATAGATTTGATTGACTCATTTCCGGAAGAAGCAGAAGATCCGGTGATAGTTGAAATCAAGAATAATGAGCCGGCCATCTATCTTGCCGTTTATGGAGATGTAGAAGAACGTATACTTCGTGAGACTGCCGATAAAATACGGGATGACCTCGTGGAATATGATGGAATTTCCCTGGCAAGCCTTGTCGGCGCCCGGGAGTATGAGATTTCTGTCGAAGTGTCGGAGGAAACGTTAAGGCGCTATAACCTGACTTTTGACCAGGTTGCTGCTGCAGTAAAGACCGGAAGCCTGGATATGCCGGGCGGCAAGATCAAAACCAAAGGCGGTGAATTCCTTGTCAGAGCCAAGGGCAAGCTTTACAACGGGGAGGAATTCGAACGCATCCCTGTGGTGACAAGATCCGATGGAACTGTGATCCGGCTGGGTGATGTAGCCAAGGTGAATGATTCTTTTGAAGACAGGGATTTAAGGGCCAGGTTTAATGGTAAACCCGCTGTAATGGTGGTGCTCAACCGAACCGACACCCAGGATACCATTGCTATTTCAAATATCGTAAAAAATTACATAAAAAAGAACCAAGACCTCCAACCTCAGGGGATTTCTTTGTCCTATTGGTATGATATGGCTGATCTGGTCCAGGACAGGATCGACCTGTTATTGAAAAATGGGATCCAAGGCATTATTCTGGTCTTTATCGTATTGGCACTTTTCCTGGATCTGGGGTTAGCCTTCTGGGTGGCATCTGGAATACCCATCTCCTTTATGGGGGCATTTTTGATCCTGGACTATTTTGGCGCAACCATTAATATGCTCTCCTTGTTCGGATTTATAATGACTTTGGGGATTTTGGTGGATGATGCCATTATTGTGGGTGAAAATGTCTATACCCATTATTCACAAGGAAAATCTCCCAAGCAGGCAGTGATGGACAGTATGGGACAGATCGGTGGGCCGGTATTGATGGCTGTAACCACCACAATGGTCGCCTTTCTTCCTTTGATGCATATTGTCGGCATTATGGGCAAGTTTATCAAAATAATGCCCCAGACTGTTATTTGTATCCTGGCCATATCTCTTGTGGAGGCGCTGATTATTCTTCCGGCCCATTTAGAACATACCCTGACTCCTGCCAAAGGCAAAAAAAGCGCGGCCTATAAGGTTTTCTTCTTTTGGCTGGAATGGCTGAAAAAGGATATTTCAGCCGGGCACGGGTGGCTTCGAACCGGAATTGAAAAGGGTCTGAACTGGGTGATTCACAAAATTTATACACCCTTGCTCAGATATTGTGTCAAAAACAGGTATTTTACCTTGGCCATTGGCATGGCCATACTGATAATGAGCATAGGGCTTGTGGCCGGCAACCATGTTCCGTTTGTATTTTTCCCCAAGGCCGACAGCAACTGGATTATTGCAGAGATTATTTATCCCCAGGGCACGCCTTTTGAAGCTAGCCAGGCCAGTATAAAGCGCATTGAAAATTCAGCCTTTGAGCTCAACGATTTTTTCCGGGATAAAGTTGAAAATAATGAAGACCTGATTTTTAATAATTTTTCCCTTGTGGGCATCATACCAAGAAGGGATTGGAAACCCGGCGTGTACGGCGGCCATTGCGGTGAGGCCTTGATAGAGATCAAATCAGCGGGCGAACGGCCTGAACTTTCGGCCATAGAGGTCACAGCCAAGTGGCGGCAGCTTACCGGAGATATCCCGGGAGTGGAAAGTTTAACCTTCTCAGTTCTTTCCGGCGGCCCTGGCGGG
>JAAEMC010000668.1 GCA_024225895.1 Desulfobacteraceae bacterium
AGCCCCTGAATTAAAGGAGGCTTGCAGCTTTTTTTTTGCCCATAGAGCAGCTTAAATATTTTAAAAGCATCAAATTTCATTAAGATTTAATATCAGAAGGTATTTTTATAATATTTTAATACTTAAGGGATTTCCCAAAAATATGTTTTCGAAAAACAATATAAATAAATGGAATCGCTTAAAAGCATATCGATTTTGTATCAACCTAATTTCTATCCTTAAGGGGTAGAAATGGCTATGCGCTTATCGGAACGTTATTACGGGATTTGCTATGAATTATGACGAGGCCTTTTCTTTGGACTCGTTTTCTTGCATCAGGGCTTATTTAAGATAACATTTGACACTCAAACTTTGATTCTCTATAGTCCACTGGACATTTTGTTGGTATTGAAAGTTACACTTGTTTGCTGATGAGTTGAAATGATAGATTTTGAGCGGGTTGCACCGGTAAAGTTAAAAGGGGTTGGTGATGGTTTCTGGATTACGTTAGACCCTTCCTATCCAGAAGATCTTCTAAAATCAGAGATTAAAAAACTGTTTGAAAGGCTTAGTCACCTCGCGGTTAATGCTAATGTAGTTATAGATGTGGGTGATGCCAAAGGCCAGGATCAGTTGGTTGTCAATATCTCAACCTATTTAAAAACTAAATTTGATGTTGGTAAAGTTTCCATCCCGTCTAAAAAACGATCTTCTCCTCTTGAGCGGATCCGGCAGCGGGATCTTTCCAAAAGCTGGAAACATCATAAAAGCGATGTGCTGATGCTAAGAGGTAGGGTGCGGTCCGGACAGAAAATTCATGCCAAAAAGCACATTGTTATTGCCGGTGATGTCAATCCGGGTTCTGAGATTTGCGGCGGAGGAGATGTGATTGTTCTGGGCAAGTTGGCTGGAAAGGTTCATGCCGGAATGCCGGACAGGAAAGATGCCATTATTTTTGCCCTTGAATTTAAACCCACTCTATTGAAAATCGGTACTCTGTCAGCTGTTGGGGTAGAGGGCGATAGTAATCCCAAACCCTTATTTGCATCAATAGAAGAGGGCAAAATCGTTGTAAAGGATTATATGAAGGCCAATCCGTTTAAGAGAATTCCATGGCCTGAAGCAATTTAAAATCAATGAAATAGCGAGGTTAAAATTGGACGGAAAAGTAATTGTTATAACATCTGGTAAAGGCGGTGTCGGTAAAACCACGGCAACGTCATCCATTGGTGCTGCTCTGGCCTTAGAAGGCAACCGGGTTGTTATTGTGGATATGGATATTGGATTAAGAAATCTTGATGTTGTCATGGGCCTTGAAAACAGAATTGTTTTTAATATTGTTGATCTGGTTAATGACCGGTGCAAAATCAGCCAGGCTGCCATCAGGGATAGAAGAATTGAAAATCTTTTTTTAATTCCAGCGTCCCAGAGCGATAATAAGGATGTTTTGACCACAGCCGGAGTTGAGCGTATTGCAAAACAGCTTAGAAAAGAGTTTGATTATGTGATCATGGATTCTCCTGCAGGAATTGAAAGAGGCTTTGAAAACTCAATTGTGGGTGCTACTGAAGCACTAGTTGTATGCACACCGGATGTATCTTCTGTAAGGGATGCAGACCGGGTTATTGGTTTGCTTTATTCAAGGTCATTGACACCCCGCTTGGTCGTCAACAGAATTGAGCCTGCCAGGGTTGCTAGGGGAGAGATGCTAAGCCATGAGGATGTATTGGATGTCTTGTCCATCGATCTTGCCGGACTTGTGCCTCTGGATGAGAATGTGTTGATTTCTTCCAACACGGGAACGCCTCTGGTACTCCAAAATGACTCAAAAGCGGGTCAGGCATTTAAGCGGATTGCCAAAAGACTGAATGGTGAAAGGGACCTGCCCATCCAAGTCCCGTCCGTTAGATCAAGTGTATGGACAAAATTAACTAAATCATTCGGTTTTAAATAGGAAGGATAAATTCATGCTCAAAGCATTATTGGAAAAGTTCACCGGCCAGAAAAAAAGTAAGGATGCTGCCAAAAAAAGACTTCAGTTTTCATTGATCTATGACAAGCTTGAAATGAATGATACCACCTTGACAGACCTTCAAAATGATATTGTCAATGTCATTTCCAATTATTTTGAAATTGATAAGGATTCTCTAGAGCTTAAAGTAAAAAGAGACCATGATGTCTCAGCACTGGTTTTCAACACCCCTATTCTGCATGTAAAAAGGAAACAAGCGTAATCCCGAATAATTGAAGTCTATCTGTTGGTCAAGCCTTGTAAAAAGAATTCTATTTGCGAATTCTCAGATATATTGGCGGAGCAGGGAAACTCAACAGGATCAACTTAATCCACTCTTTCATTTGTTTTTAATACCTTGCTTATTTATTTTCTATATTCTCATTTCACTGGAACCTATAGTGATTTCCAAGAAGAGGTTTTCAAAAAACAATTAAAATAAATGGAATCACTTAAAAGCAAATCGATTTAGCATCAACCGATTTCTATCCTTGAAGTGTAGAAAAGGCTATACGCTTGATTCATCAATGGCTGATGTGAGACCGCAATTTGGTTGGGTTTGTCCACCATGGTTGATTTTACATAACTTTGGGGATAACCAAGGGATTACAATAATAAAAGGGTGTAAAAAGGGTATAAGAATGAACAAAAAAAGCTGTCCGGCTCTATAAAAAGAGAGCTGACAGCTTTTTTTTATCTATATGAAACTTATTCTTCGATTTTAATCGTTTTGATGGCCAGCTCCTGAAGTTGCGTTGATGCGGCGTTGGACGGTGCATCTGTCAAAAGACAGGTGGCTTTCTGGGTCTTGGGAAAGGCAATGACATTTCTAATGGAATCCTCCTTGCACAAGATCATGATCAGCCGGTCCAAACCAAAGGCAATACCACCGTGGGGCGGGGCGCCTGACGAGAGTGCCTCAAGGAGAAAACCAAATTTTTCATGGGCTTCTTTCTCATCAATGCCCAGGCAATTGAGCACTTTTTCCTGAAGCTTAGTGGAATGGATACGGATGCTGCCGCCGCCAATCTCTATTCCGTTAAGAACAAGATCATAGGCCCGTGAATTGGCTTGAAGCGGATCGGTATCCAGCTTGTCAATGTCTTCTTCTTGGGGAGCTGTAAAAGGATGGTGCAATGCCTGATACCGTTTTTCGGTTTCATCATATTCAAACATGGGAAAATGAGTGACCCAGGTGAATTCAAACACATCATCGGAAATCAGATTCAGCATCCTTCCCAGTTCATTTCTGAGCTGACCCAGGGCTTCATTGGTAATTTTGGCCTGGTCTGCCACAAAAAAGATGATATCTCCAACTTCCATATCCAGGCGATTTCTTAAAGCATCTTTTTCCTCATCCGTAAAGAACTTGGCAATGGGAGACTGCCACTCACCGCCATCCTTGATTTTTATCCAGGCAAGGCCTTTAGCCCTGTAAACGGCTGCATAATCGGTCAGACCATCTATTTGTTTACGTGTAAAGGTGGCACACCCTTTGGCATTAATAGCCTTTACAAGCCCGCCTTTTTGAACCACACTGGCAAAGACTTTAAAGCTGGCCTTTTCCACGATATCGGATACATCGACAAGTTCCAGGCCGAACCTGAGATCCGGCCGGTCAAGACCAAACCTTGAGATGGCCTCATCATATGTCATTTGGGGAAAAGGGGGTTCAAGATCAATATCCAGAACTGCTTTAAATATATTTTTGATCATGCCTTCGGCGATTTCCACGATCTGGGACTCATTGACAAAAGAAAGTTCCATATCAATCTGGGTGAATTCAGGCTGGCGGTCCGCCCGCAAGTCTTCATCCCTGAAACATCTGACAATCTGGTAATAGCGGTCAAAACCCGATATCATTAATAGTTGTTTAAAAAGCTGGGGAGATTGGGGAAGGGCATAAAACTGCCCCTGGTTTACTCTGGACGGCACCAGGTAATCCCGGGCCCCTTCAGGAGTGCTCTTGGTCAAAAACGGGGTTTCAATATCAATGAATCCATTGTTATCCAGATAATTGCGAATCGCCATACTGGCTTTATGTCTTGCCAAAATATTATTTTTAAGCTGGGGACGCCGCAAGTCCAGGTGCCGGTATTTAAGCCGGATGTTTTCAGATGCTTCCACCCGGTCTTCTATCTGGAATGCCGGGGTTTGTGCCTGTGAAAAAATACGAAGTTCTTCCACAAGGATCTCAACAGCACCGGTCACCATGTTGGAATTGATCATATCATCGGGTCTTGCTTCAACTTTTCCTTTAATACCGAGAACATATTCATTCCTTATTTCCTGGGCTTTTCCATGGACAGCTTCAGAGACAGTTGGATTGAAAACCACCTGGGTAATGCCTTCCCTGTCCCTTAAATCAACAAAAATCACCCCCCCATGGTCGCGGCGGTGCTGAACCCATCCCATGAGGACAACTTCCTGTCCAATATCTGTGTCTCTTAATTCAGAGCAATCATGTGTTCGTTTCATGTTCCCTAGTAAATCAGTCACGTGGTATTCCCCTATACATATGTTTATTGTTTTTTTAATATATTGATTAAATCAGCTAGCAGACTATCCCCATTGATTATTACCTGTTCTTTGGTTTCCATGTTCCTCAGGATAAATGCATTTTCTTTAACTTCCTTGTCGCCTGCGATCAGGACATGTCCAGCATTAAGTTTGTTGGCTTTTTTCATAAGGCTTTTCAAGCTTTTACCCTGGAAATCGGTTTCAGATCTTAATCCGTTCTGATTAATATTGCAGGACCAGTGATAGGCCTTGTCCATGGCTTCATTTCCCATGGCGATAATAAAAAGATCAAGGCCGGGTTCCAAGGGCTCTATATTAAGCTGCTCCATGACTTCCACCAGGCGGTCAAATCCAATTGCAAAGCCGATAGCCGGGGTGTCCGGGCCGCCAAGTTCTTTAACCAGTTTGTCATAGCGCCCGCCGCCGGCCACCGCACTCTGGGCGCCTAAACTTGTGGTCTGGATTTCCCATGCCGTCCTGGTATAGTAATCCAGTCCCCTGACAAGAGTCTTATTGACAATGAAATCCACATTTTGCTTTTCAAGAGTGGTTTTCACTATCTTAAAATGGTTGTCGCATTCGTCACAAAGGTTATCCAGAATTGCCGGAGCATTTTTTATGGCATCCTGGCATGTCTGGGCCTTGCAATCCAGGATCCTTAAAGGATTTTTAGACATTCGCCGCCGGCAGTTTTCGCACAATAGGTCTTTTTTGGCTTCAAGAAAATTCAAAAGAGTTTTCTGGTAAGCTGGGCGGCATTCAGGGCACCCCAAAGAGTTAATATGGGCGCTGAGACCCGTAAGTCCCAGGTTTTTAAACAAATTGTGCAAAAGATAAATCAGTTGGCTGTCAATATAAGCTGAAGCCACCCCGAATACTTCCACATCAATCTGGTAAAATTGCCGGTATCTGCCTTTTTGGGGCCTCTCCCTTCTGAACATGGGACCGGTCATATAAAATTTTCTAATGGGGTTGTCTGCATACATTTTATGTTGAATATAGGATCTGACAATAGAAGCTGTTGCTTCCGGCCGCAAGGTCAGTTTGTCTTTTTTCCTATCGTCAAAGGTATACATTTCCTTTTCAACAATGTCTGTTGTTTCCCCAATACTTCTTGCAAAAAGCTCGGTTTTTTCCAAGACCGGGATACGGATTTCTTTAAAACCAAATGCTTCAAAAAGGCGGGATGCCTCTTTTTCCACTTTTTGCCATAACCCGATCCGGCCGGGCAGAATATCTCTAAAACCTCTTATGGTCTGCATATCTAATCTTCACTCAAATTTAATGTTCTGATCAAAAATAAATACAAACGTTCTTTATAGATTAAAATCAGTGTGCTCGTCAATATGTAAATAATCC
>JAAEMC010000669.1 GCA_024225895.1 Desulfobacteraceae bacterium
AGCAATCCAATAGCAGTGATGCTAAATACAATTATTTTTCTTATGTTATCTCTTCTTAAAATTTATTAAAATCACTTCCATTTTATAATTTGCAATCATCCTTTTACCGACAATCTTCTCACTTTCGGATATCATATTCCTTGAATTATAAAAACAAGCTTTTTTAATCAATATTTGAACATAGTCGGTCCTATGGCTCAACAACCGTAAATGACACACCATCATTCCAATAGCGATCCGTATCACTCCAGTATTTAATGAACCATTCATGGCCGCCAGCTTGAAGTTCCTGGTCAAGTGTTACGGTGCACTGTCCATTGGAACATATTTTTGAGGCCCGGTACCATTTGGAGTGCTGTCTTTTAAATGCATCATCCCAGATGTAAAGCTTATACCAGGTATAATTTTCATCTTCATTCCAGGTAAAGGTCAGATCTAAAGCACTTACCTGTCCGCTGGGAGTTTTGGTGTTCTGGCTGCCGGTGTCGTCGCTGCTGCCGGAGCCGGTAACGCCGGTGACGTTCATTTTCAGAGAGTAGAGAGATGTTCTCGTGGTGATATAAAGGGTCTGCAGGTCAGCACCGCCAAAGCAGACATTGGTCGGGGTTTCCGGGGTGCTGATGGTTTCTATTTCATTGCCGTCGGAATCATAGACATGGACACCGGTATCACAAAGATAGATGTTCCCGTCGCTGTCCACGGTCATGCCATCGCCGCCTTTGGAAACAAAGAGGCTTTTATTGGAAAGGGTGCCGTTTTCGTTGATATCATATTGATAGGTTTTTCTGGCCCCATGATCAGTTACATAGAGGTTGGTTCCATCCGGGCTTCCTATGATGCCGTTGGGCCTGGTCATATCATCAATAACGCGGATCAAATTATCACGCTTTGGTGTCAGATAATAGACATGCTCACCATCCTGGGTCTCAGTGTTGTTATAAACCGGATCGGTAAAATAGACACCTGTTTTAGCATCCACCCACAGATCATTGGGTTCATTAAAGGCAAGGTTGTTAAAACTGCCGGCAAGGGTAGAAAAAGCACTGCTTGAATCGATACTGGTTAATTGTTTGTTGGTTCCCTCACAGATATATAGGGTATCGTCAGCGTCAAAAAACAATCCATTGGCACCGCCTGAATTTTCCATAAACACACTTAAGCCCTGGCTGGAAGTCCACTTATAAATCAGGTTGGCTTCAATATCTGAAAAATAGAGGTTGTTGTCAGAATCAACAGCAGGGCCTTCGGCAAACAGGAAGTCTTGTTCAAGCAATATCAACTGTGCGCCATCTGCAACAACGCTTGTGGTATCGCTCGATTCGGTTTCTTCTCCAATGCCGAAAAGAAAATCCGTGTTGATGATCTCAGGCATATCGACTTTTGAAGCATACAACCAGGCACCGCTACAATCGTATGCACTATTGTCTGCCTGGTATTGGGGAAATCTTTCATAATAGCTGGTCCTAATTTCATTGATAGCAGCAGTTTGTGCATTTGTCAGGCTGTTTCCCACTGCTGCAAAATTGGTGGCATAGTTGTAAATGATTTCACCATCATATTCCCCGTATTGCCGAACCAAAGCCAGCACTGCATCTTTGTCCACTGAGCTGCTATCCATAAAAAGCCGCAGTATTTGAGAAATTTCCTGGCGCTTGGAAACAATATTATCCAAGGCAGTACTCTGAGTGCCCTCCAGACCGGTTATCAGTGCTTTTTGGGTAGTGTCCAGAGCGGCGAGAAAATCGGTTCCCATGTCTGCGGTCAGGTTTGTATCAATGGTAAGACCCTGGGTTGCGCTTATGGGCGGAATATCTTTCATATAAAAAGAACCAAAATAGGTGCCGTGGCGTTCAGGGCAAAAATAGGTGTCCCCTTCCACAGATCCCAGATACCAGCTGAACAACTGGCTGGCATAGGTGCTGACAAGGACCCGCCCATCTGTAACCGTAAGTCCGGACAAATCAACCCCACCCCCAGTCGGCCAATCGTTTTCATCAATGGTACCACCCTCCCCTGCCTGCTGGAACAGGTTGGTGAAACTAGTATTTAATTGTACCAATGCTGATTTCTGGGAACTGGTCAATTCTGTCACAATGTTGCCCAGTACAACTGCCCTGGCATAACTGATTTCTCCGTCAATCTCATACAGATCTGCGGAAAATTCCATGACCGCACTTTTATCCAACCCGTCAGCGCCATCAGGTAAATCATTTTCAAGGAGACGCCGGAATGCGTCTATGAGGACAAATCGCTTATAGCCATAGGCATCAACCTGGTCTGCCTGGGTATTTGCCAGATCCACCAATGCCTGAACCTGATCAGAGGTCAGAATCGACAGCACACTGTCGGACATCCGGCCGGCAAATTCCGTGTTATGGCCAAAGCCATTGGGTGTATTATCCCGCATATATTGAAACCCGAAAAAATCCGATACCTTGCCGGGTGGGAAAAAGGTGTCAGAGCATGCATCACCCGTTAAAAATGCCAATCCGTCAAATGCAATGGTCTTGGTCTGTGCTTCCTCTGAAATGGACTGCTCTATTCCCATATCCGCTGCCACTGCTTTTTGAATGGATATGCCGACGCCCATATTCACCCCTGAAACCACCATGCAGATGATGACAATGCGTTGAAAAATATTCAAAAATGGAACTCTGTTGATTGTTTTCATAGAATCCTCTTAATTTTATACCATTGTGTTAATGACAAGCCCTGGAAAAAGCAGACCCTTGTCTTCAAGCTCTTGAACCATTTCATCTTCCTGGGAAGAGGTCATGCTGCTGAAGTCATAATTGTTTAAAATATCCTGGAGCGATTCTAAGACCTCTTTGTTGAGACTGAAATAATCATGTTCAGATCCAACCGGCGTTACGCCCTCGACTTTTTCAGGCGGCGGCGGATCCAGCTCCCGTATCTGGTCGCCGTCAAACCCTGCTGCCTCTATAGCATTTTTAAGGGCATGCCCCCGTTTAAATCCGGCATCCCTGAAAGCATCATTTATAGCTTTTGCATCTTCCTGGGTTAAAGATGTTGAATCATAATTGGACAGAATGGATGCCACAGTCTCTTTTTGTTCACTGGTAAAGGACATGGGCTGGCTGGATACTTGTACCGGAATCATGTTTCCTTGAATAATATTGATTGTCATTTTACCTCCTTATAAATTATAGGCAGACCAGTCAAATTATTGGAATGTTCCAATGGGATTGATGCCTGATTACTCGTTTTTCTTTTCCTGCTTGGGACCTTGTTCTTTTCTAGAAGGCGGAGGATCAAGGGACGAGATTCTTTTAGGATCAAATCCGGCAGCGATGATGGCCTCCTGCTGGGCCTGGCCCTGCCGGATTCCGGCCTCTCTGAAGGCATTGTTGATGGCTATAGCATCTGCCTGGGTCAGTGTTGCACCATTATACTTGGACAGAATCGATGCCACCTTTGCTTTATATTCATCTGTTAATACCTGCTCTTGAGGTGATTGTGGTGAATTGGGCTTATTGGATTCCTGGGCATATCCTGCGGCTGCAAATACAACCGTCATAAAAATGATTGCTGCGATCACAAACCCTTTGTTCCTTGAGTTTTTCATAAAACCTCCTTTGTTTTCATTTTTTGCTCCTAACCCGATCATGACAGCCATTGTAAAAAAGAAAAATGAACGCCAGATGAATAAATAAATTTTTATTGGGTTTAAATATCCTCCAGAGAAAAGCGCCTCGATCCGGGCTACGGAGAGCAAATCCAGGAAGGATGTTTTTGAAGGATTGCAAAACATGAGTCATGTAAAGTGGGAATGCATACATCAGATTTCATTTATACTTCAACACCAAAAACAATTGTATGCAAAATTAAGAAAGCGAGCGGGTGAGATATTTCAACAATTATACAAAATACAAAAAACAGGGTTGTTCAAAAGTCAAGGCATACCGAATCATGCTCATAGGGAGCCCGAGGTCACATTTTGATCAGCGACAAAAGCAAACTTCATCCCCATTTATTCAATATAGCAAATCGCAAAATAACAATCTAATAAATGTATAGCCATTTCAACCCTTAAAGGATAGAAATCGGTTGATACAAAACCGATATGTTTTTTAAGTGATCCCAATTATTTATATCGTTTTTTGAAAACATATTTTTGGGAATCACTTAAATCAATACGTGATCATGATCCGATATTTATTGTTATGCAAAGGAACGGCTGAATAGATCTTCAATTGCATTTTTTCCTTCAGCAGATAAGTTTCTGGTTCCTGTACCGCAGAATGTTTTATGTGAAATGGCAGGTTCATCTTCCACCCACTCATTTTTTTCCCATGCATACCACTTGTTTGTACCCTGATCAAAAACACTGACCGGCCGATTAAAAAATTTGGCAAGTTCTACTCCCCAGCCGGTTCCGCCTTTAACTGTTTTATCGGACTGAATCCAACCGATGGCAATTACCTGAAACCCTTTATTAACCATATGGAAAATAAGCTGAAAAACTTTCCTGATCTTATCTGCTTGTGTATATCTTCTGCCCATTCGTGCTGACACGATCTCCATACTGATATCACCTTTTTTCAGGTCTTCATCACTGAGCAGTGTTATGTTTTTATTCCTTGAGCACGAATGGCCTTCAAATGAAAAATTAATTTCATTGATTCCATAGTTTTGCGCACATTTGCCAAAAGTTTCTTCCGCACCTCTAAGTCCGCCGCTATAAAGAGTGTATTCATTATTGCTCATTGGTTTTTTTGCTCCTTTTTATCTTCATATCAGTATCCACTCATATCAAGATGTTTATTTTTATAATATAAGATTGACAGCCCTATCCTCTGTTGCACAATAATGCCTTAAGGCCAGTTTGATGTATTTTATCTGATAGAATTTAATTATTGACTGCCGGATAAATGTTCTGTCTTTTGGACAACCTTTTACAAATATATAAATTTGAAAAAAATTACAAG
>JAAEMC010000670.1 GCA_024225895.1 Desulfobacteraceae bacterium
ATACAGGCCGGAAAATAATGTATTTAGCAGGTTCACCATCATTTTAAGGCAGAGCACCCGTCATCTATAAATCGTAGGGGGTCAGGCTTTCCCAGCCGGTCTCTGTTACAAGGATGGTCTGTTCGAACTGGGCCGATAAAGAGCCGTCGTTGGTCAGGGCAGTCCATTTGTCTTCTAAGACATGAAGTTCTTTTTTGCCCAAGTTAATCATGGGCTCGATGGTAAATACCATTCCAGGAACAAGTACCGTTCCTTTTCCAGGAGAGCCAAAATGAAGTACCTGGGGCTGTTCATGGAATTCCAATCCCACACCATGCCCCACAAATTCCCGAACCACGGAACATCCACGGGACTCTGCATAATGTTGAATAGCATGTCCGATATCCCCCAAAGTTGCGCCGGGTTTCACTATCTCAATGCCTTGTTTTAAAGATTCGGCTGCCACTGCTACAATCTTTTTTCCATCATTTGTGGGCGTGCCCACAAAAAAGGTTTTGCTGGCATCGGAATAATAACCGTTGAGAATGGGTGTGATATCCACATTTACAATATCGCCGTCCTTTAATATCCGGTCGCCGGGAATGCCATGGCAGATGACATCATTGACGGATACGCAGACACTTTTAGGAAAGCCCCTGTAATTTAAAGGCGCAGGGACAGCACCGGCATTTATTGTTTCCTTATGAACAAAGGTATTGATTTCGTCTGTTTTCAACCCGGGTTTGATCATTTCTTCAACCCTATCCAGAATGGACAGCAAAAGCTTGCCGCTCTCCCTAATCCCTTCAATCTGATGGGGTTCTTTTAAAATAATATCATATCGGTTTTTGTATTCTTCTTTAATACTGATTTCCTTTTTCATATTTCTGCAACAATTTTTAAATTTTTTGCCGCTTCCGCAGGGACAGGGCAAATTCCTACCGATTTTCACTGCTTTGTTCTTCATTTATCGTAAGCTCCCAAAGGATCACCCCAGAGCGAATGGGGATATGCATTCCTGATTTTCAGGTCAACAAGATCACCAATTTGTACCTCATTCCCTGGAAAATGTACAATTTTATTAGATTCGGTCCGTCCAGTCATCTGGTTCATCTTATTTAAGCCCTTTTGAAAGCCATCCCGTGTCTTAAGACTTTTTCCTTCCACCAGGACAGAGACTGTCTCTCCAACAAGGGCTTTATTTTTTTTCTCAGTATAATGGTCTTGTTGTTGCAACAGGGTGTTCAGCCGCTTCATCTTTTCTTCTTCATCCACCTGGTCGGGAAACTTGGCCGCCGGGGCAGACGAACGGTCTGAGTAAGCAAAGGCAAAAATGGAATCAAATTCAATCTGGGCTAACAAATCCATTGTATCATTGAAATCACGGGTTGTCTCAGAGGGAAATCCCACAATGATATCTGTGGAAACAGAAATCTGCCGGCATTCATTTCTCAATGCCATTATCTGGGAGATAATATTTTCCCGGGTGTAGCCCCTGTTCATCTTCTTTAGAATTTTGTCAGACCCGGATTGAATTGGAAGATGGAGGTGGCTGCAGACTTTTTCAAGATCTCTCATGGCATAAATAAGTTCCATGGAAAGGTCTTTGGGGTGAGAGGTGGCAAAGCGGATTCGCTCAAGGCCCTTAATCTGGTTCACTTTTTCCAAAAGCTTATGAAATGATATTTCTTCTTCCTTGATGCCATAGGAATTGACGTTTTGCCCTAACAGGGTCACCTCTTTAACACCAGCTGAAACCAGTGTCTCAATCTCTTTGACAATGGATTCAGGGTTCCGGCTTCTTTCCCTGCCCCTGACATAGGGTACCACACAATAGGTGCAGTAATTATCACACCCCTGCATGATGGTGACAAACTTTGAAATCTGATTTTCATTAAAACAGGCTGTATCAGGCATGGCTTCATAGATATCGGAGCTGTCCTCAATATCCACCAATTTTCTTTGACCTGATTTGACTGACTCAATGTGCTGCCCAAACCTTGAAAAAGCCTGGGTTCCCAGGACAATATCCAGATGCGGCAGGCGCTCAAATGCTTTTTTGCCTTCCTGCTGTGCAACACATCCGGCCATGACCGTAATTAAATGGGGAGTTGTTTTCTTTTTTTTGGCAAACCGGCCAAGAAAGCTGAATGCCTTCTCTTCTGCCTTATGCCGGATGGAACAGGTATTGCAGACCACCACATCTGCTTTTTCCAGGGTGTCTGTTCTTTTAAACCCTTTTTCGTTTAATATCCCTGCCAGTTTCTCTGAATCATAGACATTCATCTGGCAGCCAATGGTGTGAATATAGGCAAAACCTTTATACTTCATTAAAAACAAAATCCTTTTTCAGATCCGATATAATCTTTTGAGCAGTTTCAAGACGATCCGGTGCAATGGCAAGCCTTATATGCCCGGATTGAGCATCCAGGGTGGTTGAAACGGCAACTCCTTCATGGGCTTCAAAAATAAATTTGATAAACCCTATTTGGGTCTTATCCACCCTGTATTCTTTTTTTACCATTTCCATATTAACATCCCGTTTTTTCCTGTAAAACGAGTAATATACCATTAATTTTTCAAACACACCAATGAAATTTTATCTATTTTAATCAGGTATCTCTTTTATATTTTTCAAACCTTAGGTGCTTAAAAATTGACTTTGTTTAAGAATATTTATATACATCTTCTATTCAATGGATGCCATACTAAAATACATCGAACCAGATCCCAAGACAGTGCAATTATTGTCCGACGGGCTTGATTGTCATAATCTTGTTGCCACCCTGCTTTCCAACAGGGGCATTTCCTCAGTTCAAGACGCCCGTTTTTTTTTAAATCCCAATTTTGAGCATATTACAGATCCTTTTTTGCTAAAAGGTATGGACAAAGCAGC
>JAAEMC010000671.1 GCA_024225895.1 Desulfobacteraceae bacterium
TAAATAGTGCATTAAGGTTTTTATACCACATTAAAAGAGCCCTGTTTGCTTTACTGCAAACCAGGGCTCTTTTTTATTTTTTATTTATTTCTTTAGCTTTATACAGGCGCTTATCAGCTGCTTTTAAAAGCAGGGCAGATGAATCTATGTCCTTTTCAAAAATTGAGGCAATACCATAGCTGAGTTTTACGTGAAATGTTTCACCATTTGCAGTCAATGGTGTTTTTGCAATTTTTTCCTTTACTCTGCGGACATAGCTTTTTGCACTGGCCTCCGATGTGGAAGGTAGAATAACCACAAATTCATCCCCGGCAAACCGGGCAACAATATCAGAATCTCTTTTTAAGTTGAGCAAGCAATCTGCAGTATGCTTCAATGCATGATCGCCATTATCATGCCCGTATGTATCATTGATGGATTTAAAATCATCCAGATCAAGGAAAATAAGAGTCAGTTCATTTTTATATCGTTTTGATCGTTGAAATTCCCGTTCCAGAATCCTTTCCATGACCCCACGGTTTAATAATCCGGTCAAAGGATCGTGAAATGCCAAAAACCGTAACTGCTCGTGGGCGGTTACATTGGAAAGGCACAAGGAGACTTTTATGGCAAGGTGCTCCAGCAGGGAGGTATCAATCCCCGGCTCGAACCGGTATACATCTTTATCCGCCTGATTAAAACTGCCCACAATCTCACCATCTAAGGTAATAGGAGCAATAGCCAGGGAGCCAATATCATATTGGCTTACTTTTGGCATGAGTACTTTAAATTTTTCCAGGTTGCGGTTGGCCAGTAGTGGAGTGAGTTTTTTATTTGTAATATTAAAAAATTCCGGTTTTGAGACAAAGGCGATGGAGGACTGCAACAGATTTGAATTTTGGATTTTATGGAGATGTTCAAAAATACTACTCTCTTCAATAATCGATATCCAGGTATGGGGAACATTGAATTTTGTACTGATTTCATATAATAGTTTTTCAAGAAAATCCTGAAAATTTAAGATAGAGAGAATGCTGACCTCGATTTCATGGAATTTTTTTGCGATTTGTTCGTTCTTTTTTAAACGGTCTATAACTGCTTTAGGGATATTCATTTTATTAATTTGTCTTTCAATAGTATTTGGAATTTTCCTATTTAGGATGTACTATCCTTTATAAATGCATTGACCAGAAAGTCAATACGATAATTTTGTACTCGCGTTTAAGTTGATTTGCTTGAGTTTGCATGAACTATTTTTGTGCGGCTTGATTCTATAATAATTAATAAGGGGTTTTTAAATGGATACCGTGGTGGTAAGAAACAAACCATTGATTAATTTGGCAGCCTTTGTTGTTGTGGTAGCGGGTTTAAAATCAGCGTCCGTCCTTGTTATCCCGTTTCTTTTGGCAGTCTTTTTTTCCATTATCTGTGCACCGGCATTTTTTTGGATGCAAAAAAAGAGGATTCCCAGCTTCCTATGCGTACTGATTCTTTTAGTTGTTGTGATTGCTGTACAAATGCTGTTTGTCTCGCTTGTTTCCAAATCCATTGCTGATTTTTCTAATAATTTGCCCTTTTACCAGGATCGTCTCAATTTGTTAACCCATAGTTCCCTGCAATGGCTGTCCGGGTTCGGGGTTGAGCTGAAAACCGATCGTATTGTCCAAATGGTCGATCCCAGCCGTATATTCAAACTGGTAGCCAACACCCTCAATGGCGTCGGAGGTGTTTTAACCAATGCCTTTTTGGTTTTTTTAACACTGATTTTTATCCTTTTGGAAGCATCTGGGTTTCCAAATAAACTACGCGCTATTTTAAAAAATGAGAACGAAAACCTGGATAAGTATGTTCAAATATCCAATGGTGTAAACCGGTATCTAGGTATTAAAACATTGACCAGCTTAGGCACTGGTGCTGTCATTGCCATTTGGCTAATGATCCAGGGTGTGGACTTCCCGCTCATGTGGGGCCTTCTGGCATTTATGCTTAACTACATTCCCAATATCGGATCCATAATTGCCGCTGTACCGGCGGTCCTTTTAGCCCTGGTGCAACTGGGTCCTATTTCTGCTGGCATTACAGCCATTGGCTTTTTTATTGTTAATACTTTAGTGGGCAGCATAATTGAACCGAAAATTATGGGTGAGGGTATTGGCCTGTCCGCCTTAGTGGTATTCCTTTCCCTGGCTTTTTGGGGATGGGCGCTGGGCCCTGTAGGGATGCTGCTTTCAGTTCCATTAACCATGGCTGCCAAGATTGCCTTGAGCAGTCGGGAGTCTACAAAATGGCTTTCAATTTTACTGGGTTCAAACAAGGAAGCGGCATTGATACTTGCTAGAAAGAATTCACCTGAAAAATAAACAAGCCATTTGCCGGGGCTGAAAATTCTTGCAATTATCCAATGCGCTCCTTACAATATTAACAACATTAAGCCTTTAAGATAAAATCGCGGTTAAATATATTTTTTAAAAGCCTTGTTGTTGATATGTTCAAAAAGGGGCATATAGGAAGTTTGGAAAAATGGATGCTGTAAAAAAAGGCGTAGAGACAGAATATTTTAATGACGGCAGCGCATTCCGAGCCATTGATCCCTTATCCATCAATCCGGATTATCTCACTGATTTTTCCCTCTTTGAGCGGTATCCCATGAAAAAAAAGCAATACCGTTTCCGCTGTCTTTTGGTCGATTCCACATCCATTCCAAAGGAAAGGCTCATTGAATTATTAAAGGCTTGGAAAGTCGTTTACATCCATAAAGAACAGGAACAAAATTATACGGCATATATCAAGGAAAACCTGGAATTCATTCTGAGGCATGAAGATATTGATATTAAACAGAAAACCAATACATTGACGGAGCTATCAACCGAAGTGATCCAGGATGTTTTTGAAACCAGTTTTAATAAACGGCTCACCAGTACAAAAGTGGTTGAAAACGTCCAGAAATTGGTCTCCAAGGCAATTGACTTTATCTCCAGTATTGATTCCTTAAACGGACTTGCCAATCTCATCGGTTATGATTATGACACCCATACCCATTCCATTAAAGTCGGCTGGCTTCTGGCCACATTCATAAATGCCAATAAGGATTTGTTTTCCTATCTTAAGAATATTGATTTTAGTGATTTTATCGTAGCTGCGACAGTTGCAGGTTTTCTCCATGATATCGGCAAGGTTAAAATTCCCCAGCACATCCTAAACAAAAACGGGAAGCTTGATAATAAGGAATATATTCTCATGCAATCCCATACAGCCTATTCGGTGAGCATGCTTTTTGAAAATAATTTACCCAGAAGCACTATGCAGGCTATTTTATATCACCATGAAAATGAAGACGGCAGCGGTTATCCTTGTGGCCTGATAGACAATGATATCCCTCTGCTTGCAAAGATATGCCATGTGATAGATGTGTTTGATGCTCTAACTTCCCGACGGCCATACAAAGAGCCGAAAACCCCTTTTGACGCCTTAAAAATTATGACCGAGAGCAATCCCCACCTGGATGCCCTCCAGAAATTTGAAAATGAGGTGGCTCAAAATGTGAAGACCCCTGTGACCGCAATTGTTAGAAATGAACCTGATCCTCTTTTAAGAAGACTCAGGGAAAAAGATATCCTGGAACAAGAAGCTAAAAAGCGGGTAAAAGTTCGGGTGAAGTTAAGGGACCAGGGTATGGCTCATTGCTTTAATGCGGATATTTTAAAACGATTTATTGTGACCATCAACAAGTCGGATAGTTTTCAGCTCTCCGGCCTGATTTTATAAAATAAAAGAGTGCAATTATTAAAAAATCAACCGCCAATGGACGTCATATGGCTGATGGGAATGCAGCTCTTGTCTTTGTTGTTCAAGTCATGATACAGCGGTTTTTGAGCTAAAGCGGTTTCAATGATTTCTTTAAGATCCTGGTCTGTCGCCCCGTTTCTCATAGGGGATAAAATATCTTTTTCATAATTGTTTAAAAGGCATGGCCGCAATGTCCCCCTGGAGGTCAGGCGCAGCCTGTTGCAGTCGCCGCAAAAATGAGAAGAGATGGCTGTAATAAATCCTATAACGCCTTTTGCATTGGTAATTTTAAATTTTTTGGCAGGCCCGTCATTGAATTCCCTGGGCACCGGGATCAGTTGCCCGAGTTTGGCTTCTATTTTTTCCTGGATTTCGCTGGTCAGCACCTGCTGGCTTTTTTCAACCGCTGAATTGCCCATGGGCATGTATTCAATGAAACGGATGTGAAAAGGGTAATCCATGGCCAAAGAGGCGATGTCAACAATTTCATCATCATTGATTCCCCTCAGGATCACGGAATTGATTTTCACAGGCGAAATCCCCATGGTATGGGCATTCATAATTGCATCCCAGACCTTTTGAAATCGTTGCCGGCAAGTAATCTTTTCAAATTTATCCGGATTCAGGGTATCCAGACTGAAATTCAACCGGGTGATGCCCAGTTCCAAAAGTTTTTCAATTTTTTTGGGGGTCAGCAGAGCCCCATTGGTGGTAATAGATATATCTTTCAACCCTTCAAGATTACAGAGGTCTTCTAAAAAAGACATGATATCCTTTCGAACAAAGGGTTCGCCCCCGGTTATCCTGACCTTTGTAATGCCAAGCGCAACAGCCTGCCTTGTTACCCTGAGGATTTCTTCATACCGGGCAATCTGCCGATGTTTAATATGCTGAAAGGGTTTGGAGGGAATACAATAAACACATCTGAAATTACATCTGTCAGTTACAGAGATGCGAAGATAATTAATGGATCGGTTACCGCCGGCGATCATGATTGCTCCCCGTTCATATAATGGGCTAAAATGGCATCTACCAGGCCCGGGATGGTATAGGATTCTGCTTCAATTGCAGGATTCAGTCCAAGGGATCTGGCGGTATCTGATGTGATGGGGCCGATACTGGCAAATTTAATATTTTCAATAAGTTTTGCCTTTTCACTTGTTTCCAGCAGGGCCATGAAATTGGATACTGTGGATGAACTGGTAAAAGTTATAAGATCAATGGCATTCTCTTCAAGCAATTGGTTCAGTTCTTCCTGGCCGCTATTATCAAGCTGAGTCTCATAGGCAGTGACTTCATCAACAATAGCACCCATTTTTGCCAGTTCCTCGGGCAAAATGGTCCGTGCCTTTTTCGCGCGGGGCAGCAGCACCTTTTTATTTTTCATATCCATGTCGGCAAAGGCTTTGACCACTGATTCCGCCCGAAAGGTTTCAGGCAGAATGTCTGAAATAATACCGAAATCAGCCACCCGTTCTTTGGTCACAGGACCGATACAGGCAACCTTTAAATGCCCCAGGGATCTTACATCATTTCCCATGGAAAAGAGGGTGTCAAAGAAATATTTCACTCCATTGACACTGGTAAATACCAGCCAGTCATATCCCGCAATAGATTCAATGGCCTTTTTTACAGGGCTTATATCTGCAGGTGCCATAATTTTTATGGTCGGGATTTCAATACAGTGGGCACCCAGCTTTGAAAGGGTCTGAACTAAGTTGCTCGCCTGGGCCCGGGCTCTTGTAATGACAATATTCTTGCCAAAGAGGGGCCGTTTATCAAACCATCGTAATTGTTTTCTTAAGGACACCACATTCCCCACCACTATAATGGCAGGTGCTTTCAATTTAGCAGCTTTTACCCTTTCCACAATATTGGAAAGCGTGCCTTGCACTGTCTCTTGTTTGGTCGTCGTTCCCCAACGGACCAAGGCGACTGGTGTCTCTTGAGATTTCCCGTTTTCAACCAGCTTTTCAACGATGTTGCCCAGGTTTTTCACACCCATTAAAAAGACCAGGGTGGCATTGGATTTAGCAAAAATATCCCATTGCATGCTGGTCTCTTTTTTTGTTGGATCTTCGTGGCCGGTGATAAAGGAGACAAAAGAGGTGTGCTCCCTGTGAGTTACCGGAATACCGGCATAAGCCGGTGCGGCAATGGCAGAGGTGACACCAGGTACAAGCTCGTAAGCAACACCTGCATCAAGAAGTTCCTGGGCCTCTTCACCACCTCGACCGAATACAAATGGGTCACCGCCTTTAAGCCGTGCAACATTCAAGCCCTGTTGTGCTTTTTCCACCAGCAAATGATTGATTTTTTCCTGGGTAAGGGTATGATCGCCCCCTTTTTTTCCCACATAGATGATTTGCGCACTTTCCTGGGCATATTCAAGCAGGTGCGGTGATGCCAGGTAGTCATAGACAACAACATCTGCCGTTTCAATATATTCTTTGGCCTTTATGGTCAAAAGACCGGGGTCACCGGGGCCTGCGCCGATGAGATAAACTGTTCCCTTTGTAGTCTTTTTATCACTCATTTATATTCAAGTTCTCCAATATTTCTTTACCACCTTTTTCAAGCAGCTGATCCGCAAGCACCATTCCGTATTTTTCAACTTGATTCAACGGTGATAAAATGCTTTCCTTCACAAGGGTTTGCCCGTCTTCCGATGCCACAAGGCTTGTCAGGAAAACCTGATCATTCTCCATTTTTCCGAAACAGGCAACCGGGATGTGGCAGGAACCCTCGATTTGCCTTAAAAAGGCCCGTTCACCTGATACACAAACCCGGGTTTGGCCATGATCAAGTTTTTCAAGGATGGGTGCCATGGCCGGATCATTTTCTCTGGTCTCAATGCATAATGCGCCTTGGCCAACAGCCGGGATCATTAAACTTTCATCAAGATATTCAGTGATTTCATCTTTCAGGCCCAGTCGTAAAATACCTGCGGCAGCCAATACAATGGCATCATATTCTCCGGCTTTCAGCTTTCTGATCCGGGTATCCAGGTTCCCCCTGATGGACACAATGTCAAGATCAGGTCTTGCATGCTTCATCTGGGAGCCTCTCCTAAGGCTTGAGGTGCCGACTTTTGCCCCTTTTTTATAATCGGATAATAAAATATTATCCTTTGATAAAAGGACATCAAATGGGTTTTCCCTCTCGGGGATTGCACCGATGACAAGGCCTTCTGGCAATTGGCCCGGCATGTCTTTCATGGAATGAACCGCAAGATCCACCCTTTCTTCGAGAAGGGCATTTTCAATCTCTTTGACAAACAAACCTTTTCCGCCCACCATTGCAAGGGGGCGATCCGTGATCCTGTCACCCTTTGTTTTGATGGTGACGATATCCACCTCAATGCCTTCAAAAAGCGTTTCAATCCTGGTTCTAATATAATTAGCCTGCCACAGGGCAAGCTGGCTTCCTCTTGTTCCAATCCGTATGTTTTTTTTCATGGGGGCTATCCGATTGAGCAGGAAGAACAACTGGATGAAGAGCAGCTCCCGCACCCGGATGCAGCAGATGATGTGGTCTGTGTTTGGCCGCCAGGGCCAGCTGATTTGGAAACAAAACCGCAGGCAGACATCAGTTTCATAAGATCCATGCTGTTACAGGACGGGCACTCGGGCTTTGCGCTGCCCATGACAAGGGTTTCAAATTCGTTTTGACAATCATTACATTTAAATTCAAATATTGGCATAATGCTAACCTCATTACCATTCAATTAGTGTAAGCAAACTAATATAATGATTATACTGTGTTTTTTCAAGGTAAAAGGCTTTGGATTTTTACAGTTTTTCGAGGACACCTGCAAAAATAAGGGGGATAAGGATTTCATGGTGTCCGACAATGCTGTAACCTTTTCCATTTTCCTGGGTTGGCCGGTTCACCACATTGGTCATGGGCCGGTAATGCCGGATAAAATCAAGGTTAACAGTAGTAAAATTTTTTGGATGGTGTCCGATGTTCCTGACCAGGGTGATGGCTTTTAAAAAGACTTCAGGCATAATGACCGCAGATCCTGCATTGATATAGACACCTTTATCCAACCGGGCAATTTTGTTGGCAAAGATTTTAAAATCCAGATGTGAGGCCCTGCCGCAGGCCGCGGCATCAAAATCAGGATGCATGTGAATAATATCGGTGCCAATGGCCACATGAACCGTTACGGGAATATCCATTTTTGCGCTCTGGGCCAGCAAGCTTGATGATTGATATTCCATGTTTTCTTTTAGGATCATCTCGCCCACGGCCTTACCCAATCCAATATTGTTTTTTTGAGCATTTTTTATGGCCTGGTTTAGAAACGAGGCTGTCTCTTTTGCCATGCCGAAACTTCCATCGCCTAAGGATGCTGCCACATCTTCGGATGTTTTTCCCACCATGGCGACTTCTAAATCATGGATAATGCCGGAGCCATTCATGGAAAGCATGGTCAGCACCTTTTTATCCATCATATCAATCAAAATGGGATTCATTCCTGTTTTGATTACATGTCCGCCCATGGCCAGGCAGACCTCTTTATTCTGTTTGGCTGCCGAGGCAATTTCATGGATCACGGCCCGTAAATCCTGTCCGGCAAGTATTGCGGGTAATGTGTCAAGAAAATCTGAAAATGAGCCTTGCTTTTGCCAGATCCCGGCAAAATCATCCTTGCTCACCTTGCTTTGCCGGTCCTTGACAGAATAGGTTGACAATTTATTAAAATCCAGGTTCTGTTGACACTTATTCATTAAAGAGCATCCTTTCACAAAGATCGCAGAGAATATGTCCAAGCAAAATATGAACTTCCTGGATTCTGGCAGTGACAGGAGAATCCACACAAAAGCAGATATCACATATCCCTTTTAGCTGGCCGGCGGCGCCGGAAAAGCCTGCCACAAACAGCCCTTTGTTTTTTGCCTCTTTGGCGGCTTTAACCACATTGGGGGAATTGCCGCTGGTGCTGATAGCAATGGCAATATCTTGTTTTTTCCCCAGTGCCTGGATCTGTTTTAAGAAAATATCATCAAAAGAGTAATCATTGCCGATGCTGGTGATAACCGAT
Source organism: Desulfobacteraceae bacterium (assembly GCA_024225895.1). Taxonomy (GTDB): domain Bacteria; phylum Desulfobacterota; class Desulfobacteria; order Desulfobacterales; family Desulfobacteraceae; genus JAAEMC01. The sequence continues at coordinate 8,816 of JAAEMC010000671.1, forward strand.
GTGTCACATGTCAACGCAATAGCAGGCAAGGGCTTTCTTTCCATCATAAACCGGTTAACAAATTCGGCTGCAATATGCTGGCAGTCTGCAGCGCTGCCGCCATTGCCGAACAAGAGAATTTTTTTATCCTGTCTTAAGGCATCAACCATGGCGGTTGCGCAGGCTTCAATTTGGGTGATATTATTTTTGAAAAAGCGTTCTTTAGCACTGATACTTTCCTTGACCGTGGATTGGATAATTTTTTTCATGGGATTCACTTTCACTAAGCTGATTTTATTGTGGGTTCTTTGTGATATTTCGGGTCTTCAAGTTTGGACAGAATAATCCCGAGGCGTCGCTGGAAAAGTTTGTTTTTAGGTTCAAGCTTTGTACTTTGCCGTGCAAAACTCAAGGCAATATTCAGGTTCTTGTCCTGGAGTTCCAGGGACCTGGCATAACCGGAAAGTGCGGCAGCATCTGAAGGATTCACCTTAATGGCTTTATTGAATTCCTTACCGGCCTTTTCAGATTCTTTTTGGGACAGCCTGA
>JAAEMC010000672.1 GCA_024225895.1 Desulfobacteraceae bacterium
AATGATCCGGTTTCTTATTTATCAGTCTTTTTTACAGAACATTTGACTGGGACCGCCATTTCTTATCAATATTCCACAGATGGGGTTCCGGGTGCTTTATACCGGATCGTTTTGCCAGCCGCTTCTGTTTGTAGTTTAACCGCTTGATCTGTTTCATTTTATCAAAACAAAGGGTGCAGCCCCGTTCCTTACAGTCCATGCTGCAAGCCTGGACGGTTTCGAAAAAAGCGTCATTAAAAACATCTGACGGCACCCATCCTACATCCCGGGCCAGATACTCCTGGTACCCTGCCCCTAGAAAATCCACAACATTATACGGGGTATTGTTTTGAACAGCATCAATCACCGTTGACAGGGCCACGGAAATGGAACTGCGGCACCGGGGCAGCTTGACCACCGTCATATAGGGCATGAGTTTTTTAAATTGCTGCACCGTCACCCAGTTTGCCTTGAAAAAATATCGCGGGTCTCTGGCAATCCGTGTTTTTGTGCAAAAAGAGCTGTACTGCTTCAAACTGCGGGCCAGATACCAGCGGTGGCCATAGGTGCTGTTTTCATCCGGGCACTGGTTCAGGCAGCCCTCAAAGGCAATGACTTTCTGGGCATAGCCTGCCCGGGCATTCTTTTCCAATTGCGCCGGATTTCGGATAATATTGACTGATGGATTGTGAAGCACAACCCCTTCTTTGCGTTCTTCTTCATAATCAGCTTCAGTCATGCGGTGGGACAGGCAGGACCCCTGGATCTCAAGGTCCGGGAACCGGTCTTTAAGCCGTTTGATCAATTCCAGATCTGCCGCAACAACGCTGCGGATACCCAAGGGGTAAAACTCTTCGGCAAAATTATCCGCCACCACTTTATAATTGTCATGTAAAAGATAGTTGAGCAGCAGGGTTAATTTAAATCTTGTGTTTTGCCGGTTCCACAAAATCATATTCATTGTCAGGACCCGGGCCTGGTCCAAAGAGATATCCCCCCGCACCGGTCGGCCGCTGGCACAGATCTGCGGGTTATAATGGGGAAAATGAAGATCGTAGATATACTCTTTATACCGGCTCATTTGCAGCAGGTTGTTCTGTACCGCCTGTTGGGGATCAATTTCATCAATGGATTGGGGCGAGAATCCTATGGTTACTTTTAACTGCTCCATTTTACCGCCTCCCTGGGCTGTCATTGATCATTTGCTGATGGCTTTGTCTATGCCTGGTCTGAATCACCGTCATCTGTATCTTTCTTCTCTTGTTTTTCCTTGTTCAGGATATGCATGACATCGGTCTGGATGGAGATGGATTCCTTGTGGACCAGTTGAAAAATCTTTTTGATAAAAGTATCTGACAATTCCCGCTCCCGGGCATGTTCAATCCTTGTTTTCTGCATATTTTCCCAATGTTTGAGCTGCAGCACGGAAATATTTCTCTTCCATTTTTCCCTGGCGATCTGCCGGACCAGGTCCATACGCTCTCCCATGAGTTCCGTCATCTGATAATCAATATCATCGATCTGGCCCCTGAAATCTGTCAGGGCATCCTTGAACTTGCTGTCTTCAATTTCAACCACTCGGTGTTTCAAATTTGCCAGGATGGACTCGAGGTGGTCCGGGGTTACCTGCTGGGCTGAATCGCTCAATGCCTTTTCCGGCTTGATATGGGATTCAATCATCAGACCGTTCAAATTAATGTCCAGCGCTTTCTGGGCGATCTTTTCCACATAAGCGGAATTTCCGCAAATATGGCTGGGATCGCAGATAATTGGCAGGTTATGGAACCTTGATTTCAGCTCAATCACCACTTCCCATTTGGGAATATTGCGCAAATGGGTCCGCTCGAAAGGGAAAAATCCCCTGTGGATGGCCGCCAGTTTCCGTATCCCGGCTTTGTGGATGCGCTCTATGGCACCTATCCACAACGGCAGATCCGGATTCATTGGGTTTTTGATCAAAACTGGAATATCCACGCCTTTCAAGGCATCGGCAATTTCCTGAATAGAGAACGGGTTGGCCGTGGTCCGGGTACCTATCCATAAAACGTCTACATCATATTTTAAGCATTGTTCGACATGGCGGCTGTTAGCAGCCTCCACGGCAATCTTTATTCCGGTTTCGGCCCTGGCTTCCTTAAGCCACTCCAATGCCTCAATCCCGGCTCCTTCGAAACCGCCCGGCCGGGTTCTGGGCTTCCAAACTCCTGCCCGGAAGAAATCTACCCGGTCTGATTTTTGAATTTCTTTGGCCGTCTGAAAAACCTGGTCCCGGGTTTCGGCGCTACAAGGGCCTGCGATGATGAGGCAATTCTCATTGCGGGGGCTTGCCCAAGCTTTCATGGGAATGATATCAAGTTTATCCATCATGCTTTTATTTTAATTATTCTTATCATTAGGGTTGGTATGGAAAGTGCCACAACGTTCCCATGGTGTCAATACCAGAAAACACCCTGAAATTTATCTTTTATTCTTATGCCTTGTCCAGTAATGGTTTTAAAGTTTCAGTCAGCTGTTCCAGCCAGGGTTTGAAATGCTCCCACCGCTTTACAGAGGATGTATATACCGGGCGGCGGACCTGTTCGGCACTGGCAGTTTTAACTACCCGCTTGGTTTTATGGAATTCAAGACAGCAGTCATCCCATTCAAGTTCAAGAAAATCCAGAAGCTGCCGGGTTCCCTTTGTCGGGTCCGAGACAAAGGATTCATATTCAACCTTGTAGATAGTGCCTTGCAATATCTTTTCCCAATGATCCATCAGCTGGGAATATAAAAGATAGTATTGTCCAAGTTCTCTTAAATCATAGGCAAAAGGGTTGCCGCGGGTAAACAAATACGAATATATGGAAAAGCATGTATCAAGAGGGCTCCGCCTGCAATGAATGATTTTGGCTTCAGGCAATACCAAACGGATGATGCCGCAATAAAGAAAATTAAAAGGCATCTTATCAATAATATGAACGGCATCCGAATCGTGGGACCTGACTTTTGATATATATTCCCTTCCCAGATCTTTGTACCTTGCTTCTGGCAGATCCTTGAAATGATCGGGGATCATGTCATTATTTTTGCACGATGTAAATTTCAAAAGGATATGGGTCAGGTGCTTTAATTCCCCGGCTCCAAAAACCTTTGGGTGGCTGGATAACACCTGCTCGACAAGGCTGGTACCGGAGCGGGGCATGCCCATAACAAACACCGGGGTCCGGTCTGTATGACCATGGCCCTCTTTTTGGTCGATAAATTTCCGGTTGAAGCAGTGTATCAACCGTTCATGGAAATTTCTTTCATCGGCAATCTCATATGAAAATGTTTTGCGTTTGAGTCTATTTCCCTGGCGGATATAGTTAAAAGCGCGGTCATAGACTTTAAGGTCTTCAAATATTTTCCCCAGGCCAAAACACAGATTGATCTTCTGATCATCCGAGATATTTTGCTTCTGGTAAAGCATTTCCATTTGTTTTACTAAAGGGCCTTCTTCTTCGTGTTTCGTGATTATGGCCAAATGCCGGTAAGCCTGGGCATAATCCGGAAAAATTTGAATTGCCTTTTCATATGCGGCTTTTGCCTCGGGAACTTTTCCTGAATTTCTATAGGCGTTTCCAAGGTTATTAAAAACTTCCGCATAATCAGGGATTATTTCAAGGGCTTTGTGGTAAGCCGCCACTGCGTCTTTAGGCCTGTCCATATCCTGGTATACGTTACCCATGTTATTATAAGCCACTGCATAATCCGGTTTCAGGCGCAAAGCATATTTATAAGATTCAATAGCTTGCTCAAGGGCGTCCGTCTTTTTTAAAGCGTTACCCATATTGCAATGGGCATTGGCAAAATTCGGATTTATTTCCAAGGCATTTTGATAGGCAGCCAGTGCAGCCTCAATATCTCCGGCTTCCTGCAGGGCGTTCCCCAGGTTGTTGTGGGCCTCGGCATAGCCGGGCATTGCCTCGATAGCCCGTTGATATGCGGTAATGGCTGAAGGAAGATCCCTTGCCTCAAAAAAAAGAATGCCCAAATTATTATGGGCCTGCGCTAAATCGGGCCGGATACTCAATGCTTTTTGGTACATGTTAAAAGCACCTTGAATATCCTTTAACTCTTTGAGAACCATGCCCAGGTTGTTATAAGCATCAGCAGCACCTGGGTTGGCTTTTGTGGCAGTCAGATAGGCATCCCGGGCCGGTTCAAGCCGGCCCTTTTGCCACAAGGCATTACCAAGGTTGAACCAGGCTTCATAATACCCTGGCTTGAGTTTCACTGCATTCCGGTAAGCCGCAATGGCATGGTCCAGCTTGTTCAGACTTACATATACAACCCCTAAGTGGGCATAATATAAAAACTGCCGGGGATCAATCCGGATGGCCCGTGAAATCCATTCAGCCGCATCTTCATTCCGGTTGGACTGGTGAAATAGGATACCCAGGGAATAACAGGCCCGGTGATGACGGGGTTCTGCATCAATCGTCTTCAGATAAAGCGTTTCAGCCTCTGCCAGTTGCCCATTCTGGTGCAATTGGGCTGCTTGTTGAAATAATGGTTCCATTGTGGTATTGAATATGGCCCTTTTCTCTCCCTAAATAACTTGGGGAATGGTTTCAGGCAGGCATCATACCATCAAAGCCTGGATAAGTCTTTTTTTATTTTAGGATGTTTCCCGGACTTTATTGGGGTATAATGGCAGTTCAAATTAATTAACAGTAATGAATTAACCATAAAAGGAACACCATGGCCCAGAATTTATCATTTTCGATTACATATCTGCCCAATGAAGACAGGGCGGTACTCTGGTTTCAGTCAAAACCCCAGGATGGGCCTAAACCAATTCTCCTAACACGGAGGATGACCAGAATTCTGGGTAACCATTTGAGAACTTATCTAGAAAAGTTCTCGGATTTACCCGAAAATCTTCTGGACGCCGACAAACAAGAATA
>JAAEMC010000673.1 GCA_024225895.1 Desulfobacteraceae bacterium
AAGCCTCGGCATGTTAAGCTGATCGGTCCAATCCTCCAGTATTGTAATCAAATGCCGGGAACCTTTAACTGGATCTTCAAATACCAGGGACGGCGCAAGCAGAATCGCGACCCTGGCATATTTGTGCAAAGCCGGGCTGTCCGGGTCTGTTGAAATCAAAGTTTCTACTGTTTGACGGACCACTTGGGCAAGCAGGGTCCCGCAGATCACTCCATGGGGAATATTTAATATCCCGCCGATAACAGATGCAAAACCATGAACCACACCCAACCCGGCATTAGCAAGTGCCAGACCGGATATATATGAAGCATAGCTTATTTTTTCGCGTATGCTGATATCATTTGGATTTTTTAATGAACGAATTAAGGAGTCTCCAAGGATTTGCAGAGCACCCAAGACAAGGGAATCAGTTATAATGGATGCCTTTGTCGACACAAGCGATTCTATCAATTGGGTTAAGGCATCCATTCCACAGGCAGCAGTGATATTTTCAGGGCAGCCCAGAGTCAGTGCAGGATCAATAATGGCAATATCCGGGATAAAATTATCGTGCCTAAGTGATTTTTTAAACCCATTGCGCCCTACCTCGCTGATGACGGCGTTTTTGGTAGCCTCGCTTCCGGTTCCTGCCGTTGTCGGCACCGCAATAAAGGAAATCTTTTTTCCATCATGTTTTTTGCTGCCGATCCCTTCCAGATAATCAATGACAGATGTCTTTTTTGTCATCATGGCCGACACTGCTTTGCCGGCATCAATTACACTCCCGCCGCCAATGGCGGTAATGACATCAATATTTTGTTTTTTATATCGGTTCACAATATCATCGACCATTGAAGGAGATGGTTCGGTCTTTATCACTTCGTGAAAAAATGTTATTGATTCTTTCTCAAATCCCTTTAAAAGCGGTTGAAAGCGTTCGCTTTTCTGAAAGGATCCCGCACCTGTAAGCAAAAGCTGGGAATATCCAAAGGATTTAACATTTTTGGAAAGCAGGGCAAGTTTGCCGG
>JAAEMC010000674.1 GCA_024225895.1 Desulfobacteraceae bacterium
ATACCTGCCAGAAATACTTTTTTCAGCAATCAAGCAGCTTCAAATTTTTCTTTTGCTCACTCTATTCCTTCTTGGATGTCAAGATTTTTACTTTCCAAACGTAATTGAACCAAAATTATGTTCAATTGCCATATTTTTACGCCAAACAGTTTTATACTGCCGTCTGTATCATAACAATAGCAACCATTCCACAAATACGTTTAAATATAAAACTGTTACCCGAAGCCATTGAAAATGTCAAGAATAAAATATTGGATACTCTTCCATGCTTTATCAATGAGACCATATTGGGAGCCGCAGTATATTCCAATATACTTGCCTGCCGTATAATCTGGTTCATGTGATGCGTTGGTTTTTATACCCTGGCTTTGCATACCGGAAAACCAAATGGTCGATATTCTTCCAAAGAGCTATCGAAGTTCGGTTTTCGACAAGTCCGGAACAAGGATTACCGGCTTCAATTAAAAAAAACATGGGTGCTGGTCAGGATTATCAGGGACCGAGGAAAAAGAACTGTCGCTGCTGTTGCTTGACATCCATATTTTCAAGGTATCACTCGATTTTCAAGTTTTTCCTGTTTATTGACTTTATTGACATTTTTCCAACAATCAATTTTATGGCTCTATCAATCAATTCAACAAGTCATGATCTTGCAGATTCAACAACAAAATTGGCGATCAAAATTTTGACTCATTGGAAATGCACATTTTTACCTCCCCATGCCTTCCGGCAAAGGGATGGCTTCCGTGTCGGGTTCCATCCGTTTTTTCTTGAGTACCACGGAGCGAAAGATGTATTTTTCGGCTTCCAGCGGAGCTATGCCCAGCAGTTTCAGTATCGCCGGGCCGCCGATTCCCATCAGGCGAAGAAAGGGTTCGTCTGTTCCACGCATCTTTTTTCGTTTCTTTTTTTTACCATGCCTTTCCTTTGTGTTTACAAGATGGTTTAAATCATGATCGGAAAGAAAAATGCAATCTTTCATGTCCGGAGCCATAGGAAATTTGCCGAAGATCTTCATTTGGCAATGATCGTAATTTATGGCATGGCAGTTTTCCATCGAGGGCCGTGCAGATTGGGTTGACGATCTGAAATCGAAAAGGAGATATTATGCAGCAGCAAAACGATCATATTCGAAAGGAATGTGGAAAACGAAACGAAAAATACGTTTACCAGTTTTTTTGATTTGACTCCCCGGTTAAATTTCAGGATAATTACAATAGAAAATACAGGGAGCCGGCAGCCTTGTCCTGCCATATACCATAAAAAAGCGATAACCGGGTTTTTACAACCCCGATC
>JAAEMC010000675.1 GCA_024225895.1 Desulfobacteraceae bacterium
ATGCTGCTTGGGAATGATGGAAAGGGTTTTAAGTTTTTCGCCCTTTTCAATTTCAGGCAACACCTGTTTGTCTTTATCTTTTATGGCTGCTTCAGCAGAATAGAGTTTCATAAACCCGTCAAACATGACCGTACTGCCGCTGACAGAAAAAGTATATTTCTCTGTTGCATGAATGATAATAGTTTTCTGGTCTATTTTTGACTGAGTCATCTGGGAGGAGACAAATCGTTTCCAGATTAGATCATACAACCGGAATTGATCAGGTGTAAGAAAGCCTTTCATTTTATCAGGTGTGTTCGCGATTGAAGTGGGGCGTATTGCCTCATGGGCATCCTGGGACTTGGTTTTATTTTTAAAGAAGCGCGGTTTTGGCAGAGCATACTCCGGACCAATGGCCTGCGTGATGTATTCCTTGGCTTCCTGGGCAGCTTCAGGTGCAATCCTTGTTGAATCCGTACGCATGTAGGTGATGAGACCTTCCTGGCCGTCAGTGCCGATCTCAATACCCTCATATAACTGCTGGGCCACCAGCATTGTCTTTTTTGCAGAAAACCGCAACCGGTTGATGGCGTCCTGCTGCAGTTTACTGGTAATAAATGGAGGTAAAGGGTTTCGTTTAATGTTTTTTTTCTTGATCTGATGAACAATAAAATCAGCATGTTCAAGGTCTTTTACAATTTCGTGAGACTGTTCACCATTCGAGATTTTAAATTTTTTCTGGTCTATTTTTACCAGGTCACTGTTGAATTCCGGAGGCTTGTTGCCTACAAGATCTGCTGAAATGGTCCAGAATTCTTCAGGGTTAAAGGCCCTGATCTCCCTTTCCCGATCACAAATTATTCTTACGGCAACTGATTGCACTCTTCCGGCACTTAGCCCCCTTTGGACCTTCTGCCACAAGATTGGTGATATCTGGTATCCCACCAGCCGGTCCAGTTTCCTTCTGGCCTGCTGGGCGTCATATTTGTCTTTGTCCGGAACAATCGGGTTCTCCAAGGCATCGGTAATCCCTTTTTTTGTCAACTCATGGATCAGAACCCTATGGAAAGTACGGTCTTTTTTCTTGAGGATATCCATGATGTGAAATGCAATGGCTTCACCCTCCCTGTCCGGGTCTGGCGCAAGATAAACATCAGAGGTATCCTTGGCAATCTTTTTTAAGTTTGAAATGATCTTGGATTTGTCTTTGATATTGACGTACTTGGCCTTGAAATTTTTATCAATATCAATCCCCAGGTCTTTGAGCGGTAAATCCCTTATATGTCCGGCGCTGGCAGTAACATTATAGTTTTTCCCCACATATTTTTTAAGGGTTTTAATTTTTGTCGGAGACTCAACAATGATAAGTGGCTTCGTCAATTTTACTCCTTTGAGATGGAAAAATAGTTGCCTTGATGGCGTTCAACAATGCCTTGCAGCTCTAACTCAAGCAAACCAGACGATACAGCAGCAGAGTCAATGCCGCATGCGTCGATGATTAAATCAATATGTTTGGGGTAGGGGTCAAGGGTATTCAAAATGGTATTTTCTTTGGTTGTGACTTTGTTTTGAGGGTCAATACTTTGTTTTTGTAGCGGTTTAGGTGCGGACTCCTTGGATTCGGCATGAATCATATGGTGAAGCTCATCAATGATATCCATTTCATTTTCCACCAGCTTTGCCCCTTGTTTTAGCAAAGAATGGGTTCCCTGGCTTTTTTGGGACCGTATGCTGCCCGGAACCGCAAAAACTTCTCTGTTGTAATCAGCCGCTAATCGGGCTGTGATCAGTGATCCGCTTCTTTTTGCCGCTTCAACTACAATGGTACCGGCAGAGATCCCAGCTATAATCCTGTTTCGGATGGGAAAGTTTGCAGCAACAGGATCGGCATCAATGGGAAATTCAGATACTACAGCTCCGGATTTGATGATGTGTGAAAATAAGGTTTTGTTCTCCGCCGGATAGATTTTATTCAGGCCGGATCCCAATACTGCAATGGTTTTAGCCTGCGCTTTAAGGCATCCCCTATGGGCAGCTGAGTCAATACCCCTTGCCATTCCGCTGACTATACAAAATCCTTTGGAACCCAGATTACAAGCAAGATTTTGTGCTGTGTTCAGCCCATAGGATGTTGCATTCCTTGATCCCACAATGGAAATGGGCGGGCAGTCATTATTCAGTTCGCCATAATAGGTCAATACCGGCGGTGGATCATGTATGGTGCAAAGAAGCTTTGGATACGACGCATCATTGAGTGTTGTTATTTTTATACCCTGGTGAAAGATGGAAATAAGCTCTTCTTTAGCGTTATTCTGGAATGGCTGATATGTTTTAATGCCATCCAGGGCCTTTGAAGATATTCTTGGAATCGTTTTAAGCTCTTTTGGGGAAGCGGAAAGTATATTTTCAGGTGTGCCAAACCGGTCAATCAGTCGCTTGTATGAACAATATCCTAAAGAAGGTATCTGTCTTAAGGTAAACCAAGGTAAATATTTCTCTAAAAAATCCTGCATGGCATGATCTATTTAAATGTGCCCAACTTTGTTTGCGCCTTTTCTGCAGATTCTGAAAAAGGGTATTTTTTCACCACCAGCTTGAGATAGTGATGAGCCCTGTTGGAATCATCCAGCGATAAATAAGAATAACCGGTTTTTAATAGAGCATCCGGAACTTTCTCAACTTTAGGATATGTTTTTACCAGATTTTTAAACACGCCAATGGCCTTTTTGTAGCGTCCAAGGGAATAGTGGCATTCCCCCAGCCAATACATGGCATTATCTGCAAGATTGTTATCAGGATATTTTTCCACAAATGCCGTAAACTGTTCTGCAGCCTCAATGGCATTCCCCTCCAGTAAAAGGTTCCTGGCTTTTTTATAGAGTTGGGACGGCTCAGTTCCGTTTGCTGTTACCGTATCCGTCCCCATGTTTGTCTTTGTCCCTTCAAGGTTCTGGACCTTGTGTTCAAGGGTTCTGATCTTGTTTTCCAGATTAGAGATAATTTCCTGTTTATTTCTGATTTGTTCTTCCAGACTTTTTTGGGTCTGCTTAATATCTGCTATCCGGATTTCAATATTGGCCATTTGTTCCGAGTCTGGATGGCCCGTGGTGTCATTGGAAATATCTTTTGAGCTGCATGAAAAAACAACACTTGTGAGAAGCAATAAAATACACCAGCAATTGATTTGTTGTCTCAAGCGTCTCCTCTCCTTTATCTTTTGTTTGCAGCCAAAACAATAGGGCTTGCCACAAATATAGATGAATATGTACCAATAATTACCCCGATGATCATTGCAAAGGCAAAATTGTTAATGATTTCTCCACCCAAAAAATAAAGGCAAAATAAAACAATTAAAGTTGTGACGGATGTTAAAATGGTCCTGGACAAGGTTTCATTGATACTCCTATTGAACAGTGAAGGCAGTGAGTCCTTGTTTTTAACTCCTTTAATATTTTCTCTGATCCGGTCAAATACAATAATAGTATCATTCAGGGAATACCCAATAATGGTCAGCAATGCTGCAATAATGGGCAATGAAAACTCAAATCCGAATACGGAAAAGATTCCCACGGTGATCAAAACATCATGGACAAGCGCCACAATGGCGCCAATAGCATATTTGAGTTTAAGAGACCAGAACAAAACAAGGCTTACCACTAAAGCTGCGGTAATTAAAAATGGGATACTTACTTGGAAAATGGATAAAAAATATACCGCCGTCATCAATGCACCTGCAGTGACCCCGGATAACATCCATTTCAGTTCAAACCGACCGGAAATGTATATGGTAATACAAAGCAAAGTATAAAATATGGCTAAAAGAGCCTTTTTTTGTAAATCTTTACCCACTTGAGGCCCAACCATCTCAACCCTGCGAATTTTAGGGGTCTGGCCTGTGGACTCACCGACAGCTTCGGCAATGGACTGACTAATGCCTTTATCTGTCATTTGAGGCTTACTGGTTCTAATTAGAAATTCATTATCTTGTTGAGTACCAAAGTCCTGAACAGAAGAATTTTCTAGTCCGATATTGGCAAGTCCGCTTCGGATATCACCTATGGATACAGCCTCAGAAAATTTAATCTGGACAATAGTCCCACCAGCGAAATCAATCCCAAGATTAGGCCCCTTGTGAATGAGCAGAGAAGTGATGCTGATGATAATAAGTAAGATTGAAAATCCAAAACCAAACTTTTGTTTACTGATAAAGTTAATATTGATATCAGGCTTAATAAGCTGCATGATATGTTGTTCCCCTTTATATGCTGAGTGTTGAAGTCTGTTTTTTCTGCAAGGTCAATTCGATGATACTTTTGGATAAAACCAGTGCTGTAAATAGACTGGATAAAATTCCCAGTCCCAGGGTAAATGCAAATCCCCTGATAGCCCCTGTGCCAAACTGGTAAAGCACAACGGCCGCAATCAATGTGGTGACGTTTGCATCTAGAATAGTTAAGGTCGCTCTTTCATAACCAGCATGCACGGCAGCAAGAGCTGTTTTTCCAGATCGCAGCTCTTCTCTTATCCTTTCAAAAATGATGACGTTGGCATCCACCGCCATACCGATGGTCAGAATAATGCCTGCGATTCCAGGCAAGGTTAAAGTAGCTTGAAATGCAGCAAGGCCGCCGCCAATGAGCAATATATTTATCACTAGGGCAAAGTCAGCAATCAAGCCGGCAGTTTTATAGTAGACCAACATAAAAAAGATTACCAAAACACCTCCAATAAGCATGGATATGAATCCCATGCGAATGGAATCCGCACCAAGGCTCGGCCCCACTGTTCTTTCTTCGATAATATGGACAGGCGCGGGAAGGGAGCCTGCGCGTAATGCGATGGCAAGGTCTTTGGCGTCTTCTGCCGTGAAGTTTCCGGAGATTACGGCTCTACCGCCGGCTATCCGGTCCTGTATAACCGGAGCGGAATAGACAGATTTGTCCAGGACAATGGCCAGGCGTTTTTTAATGTTCTCACCTGTGATTTTTTCAAATATTTTGCCACCTTTCCGGTTGAATTCGATTCCTACTTGTGCTTGCTGGAACTGATCGAACTCCACCCTGGCATCGGTTAAAAGACTTCCGTCCAGAAGAACCCTCTTTTTGATCAGATAAGGGACTTTAACAGAATTGCCGGAGTTGGGATCTACCTTGTCTTCGTAAAGAATCTCGACCCCAACAGGAACAGCGCCATTTATCGCCGCATTCACATCCCCGTTATCATCCACAAGCTGGAAAGTGAGCTGGGCAGTTTTTCCAATCAGTTTTTTTGCCCTTTCCGGATCTTTAATGCCTGGAAGTTGCAGCAGTATGCGATTGCCACCCTGTACCCTTATATCGGGCTCGCTGACACCAAATTCATCAATTCGGTTTCGAATGGTTTCAAGGGCTTGGTCTGTGGCCATTTTTTTAATGGCCTGGATTTCTTCATCCGGCAGCTTGAGAATGATGGCCATTTCATCATCTTTTTGGGTAGCAGGGGAAACTTTAAGATTCCCAAAGTCTTTAGTGATGATGTTATTGAATCCATCTTGATTCTTTTCTCCTGAAAGTTTCACCTGGATGGAATTATTTTTCAGGCGGTGAATTCCTAAGTGTTTCACCTCTTCTTTTCTGAGCTGTTTTTTGATTTCAAGGATTGTTCGTTCGACTTCTGTTTCCACGGCCTTGGTATTTTGAACTTCAAGCATAAGTTGCATGCCGCCCTGTAGATCAAGCCCGAGATTAATTTTTTTATAGGGCCAAATATCCATAAAGGTTGGGAGTAGACTGACCAGTGCAGCAATAAGTATACCGCTAATCAACAAGCGTTTTAAGGTAAATATCTTCAATCTATGCACTCCTAAGGGTTTATTTTTTCTTTTTGTCTTCTTTTTGAGAAGATTCATTGTCACTGATAACTGCAGCCACGTTTCCTCTGCTGATTTTAATCTTTACCTTTTCGGCAATTTCCAGGCCAACGGTAGTATCATCAATAGACTGGATGGTGCCGTAGATACCTCCGGAAGTAACAATCCGGTTTCCTTTTTTAAGGTTTGAAATCATCTCACGATGATCTTTGGCTTTCTTCTGCTGGGGCCTTATTAAAAGAAAATAAAAAATGGCAAATAAAATTATTATCGGTAAAAAGCTTGTCAGTCCACTGGCTTGGCCTCCTTGTGCCCCGCTTGCGCCCATTGCAAATGCTTCACTAATCAAAATAGAGCCTCCCTTTTTTTAAAAACAAATAATTTAAGATTCATTCGTCGGAACCCAGATGTTATCTCCATCGAACTGGATTCGGTCTACATTTTTATAATTAATATCTTTGAGCAGGGCAAATACCTCATCCATATTGTAAACAATAATTTTGCTTAATGGGTGCAAAATATTAATGTTCTTATCTACCCGCTTATCCAAAAGATTGTAAATAATAACCAAATTTTCTGAGAATTTAAGAATTTTACCTACTCCGGAACTACGCCCTTGGTTAACCGGTTCATCCGCCTTTGGTGACAGGTGAATTCCCCTTGAACCATAGTAATCCTTTAAAATATGAAAATGGATGTTCCAGATGCTGTCTCCTTGTTGAACGACATAAATACCATATTCCTTTATTTCCTGAGGCTTGACTTCACCGGATGCCTCAATTTTTTCTTCAAATACACGGCCTTGTTGCACAAAGGCTTTTTTGAGAATGTCCCGCATGGAAACTTTATGCTTCCCAATCTGTATGGTCTCATCGGATTTCACAACCATATCAAGGCTTTTATCAATACCCAGGTTTTCTTTACGGGATTGCATTAACGACATCAACTCCTTGTTTTTGGTTAATTCCTGGTAATCAATGGTGGGCATTGTAATAATGCCACCTGTTACCGTACCGGGATCATGTGTCCCTGTTTTATTTTGTTCCCTTAAACCTGTATTCTCATCATTTGCCGGTATTGTGTTTACCGAGCTGGGTTTTTTTGAAAAATAGCTAAAGCCGACAATGAGTAAAACCACTACTACAAAGGCGGCTGCGCCCATTGCAATCCAATTGGGTTCATTACTTTTATTTTTCATAACCAAGTCGCCTTTTCTTTTTCAAACAACAGGTTGAAATTGTTTCAGATACACAAAAGTGTGGGTAATGTCAAGAAACCCGTTCCAAGGAATTTATTTGTTGCAGATAATTTTATTTTGTCCTGCCACCATATCAGCGTCACTTTCAATGGTGATGGATACTTTTAGTTGTAATTCAATATCGATGAGTTCCTCTCTTTTTTTATTTAAAATGTATCCGGCAACTTCCTTGGGTATGATACCGGTTACAGAGTGGACTTCTGCCTTCAATGCTTTTAAGTTCAGTTGCCGCAAAAATGCGAGTCCCTGGGTCTCAACTGAAGGGGTCTGGCCCCTGCCATTGCAGTGTTTACAAGATTCGTAGCTGCCAAAGGTGATGGAATGCCGGATACGTTGACGGGACATTTCCAATAACCCGAATTGG
>JAAEMC010000676.1 GCA_024225895.1 Desulfobacteraceae bacterium
ACAAATGGTGGAAGCTTTTTATAAGGCTCTGAAAGATTATGCAGGTTCAGATGAATATGTGCCTGAAGAGTGGCAGGAACTTACATTAGAATTTCTTCTTGAAAAACATATTGATCTGGATTTGGACACAACTCTGGACTATATCATCCAGATGTCCAGGGTGGAGGTTGAAGAGTTCTTTTTTAAACTGGCGCCTGAATTCATTGTTAAATGGCCGGTAATTAAAGATGAGAGTAAACATTGGAAAAAAAGTTTGACCTATTTTTTGGAACCAGACAACAAAGAACATAAGCTTGGTATGAAAAAAAAGCCTTTAACCTGGGATCTGGATGAAAATTTTGATTCCTGGGACTTTGAAAAAAGGCGGGAATATATCTTGGAATATATCCAGTCTTTACTTATTGATTCGTATCAAGGCAGTGATCTGAGAAAAGTGAAATCTGAAAAGATCGAAAACTATATCGGCTGGAATTCAAATATTATTCAATTTAAACCGACGTTATAGAGATTTCTAACTTCAATTTTAAGAAACGGAGACAAGATCAGGATCATGTCTTTGCCGCAGGAATCATATGAAAAAGTAAATGTCAGGTATTGTGACTGCAATTCAGGCTGGATTCATATGGATCTGTCGGTTGGGGATAAGAATATCTATCTGAGGCTGTCAGAAACGTTCGATCCAATACCGGATTTAATAAACTGGATGGAAGCGATCCTGACAGATGTGATGGAATGTGCATTCGAAATTGATGAGGAAGGTAATAAAGTTAAATTTATTTCTGAGCGGCGCTGGAATGAACGGCTGCTTTTGACAATTGATAGCGGGGATGTCCGTATATTTATCAGAACTGTTGTTCACCGGAGGCAGATGCTTTCGGCCTTTTATTCAGGGCTGAAAAACTTCGCAGACTCAGAAGGGTATATCCCTGAACAATGGGCAAGGGTCACATTGGAAGAAAAAATAAAATCAATCATTTCACAGGATTTTAATTCCATACTGGACGAACTCGTGCAAATGAGCAGCGATAAGTTAAAAAAGTTTCTGTTTGTTGTGGATCCTGCGTATCATCTGGAATGGGAAGGCATTAATGACTCTTCCTGGAAAATCCTGAAATTATATGACCTTACCATGGATCCGGACAACAAGGATCATGAAAAAGGAATGGTCAGTCTGCCCAGTGAGTGGGTTATCGATGAAGACTATGATTCCTGGTCTGATGAGGAAAAGAAAGATTATATTGCTGACTACCTGAAACATCCTATTGACGCATGCTATAGTGGCGGTGATTTGAAAAAAATCCGCTCAAAGGAGATTGAAGCCTATTTGTCGGAAAATCAGACAGACGAAGACATCAAATAGATGTATGCCTTTTGAAATCTGCAGGGAATAAGCGGCTTGATAAACATAGAATCACATCTGCAATTAGGAATAAGATGATGAACAAGCAATGGGATATCAGAGAAAAAGAAAAATTTATCATAGAGGCTGTCATTAATTTTGGAGACTGGCTTCAGGATCATCCACTTGCATTGCCCGAGCAGAAAGAGGCCATCAGATCTGTTCAGAAGATTTTAAAACATCTGCCTGGATACCAGGCGGGTTTTAATGGCGGATATGAATGCACAATAGATTCCCCGTACCCGGAAACAGAGGGTGTTTACAGGTGCTGGTGGGTTGAAATATTTAAA
The DNA here is from genome assembly GCA_024225895.1 of Desulfobacteraceae bacterium. Lineage (GTDB taxonomy): Bacteria > Desulfobacterota > Desulfobacteria > Desulfobacterales > Desulfobacteraceae > JAAEMC01. The sequence continues at coordinate 1,690 of JAAEMC010000676.1, forward strand.
GACGTTCTCAGCATTGGAAATGTTTATACCCCATATCCTGAAGTTGATGAGTCTGAACAAAGCAGACATGAGTGGGAATATGAAATTCAATATGGCCATAAAGCATCGGTTAACTTTGGAATGGAAAACTGGGTAAAGGAAATCTCCCAGATTGAACACTATCTGACAAGGGATTTTTATCTGGAGGTAGGTACGGATTTGAACAGCGAATATCTGCTTAGCGATCAGGTGCTTTTCAATGGTCAAATTGTTATAAGATCAGATATCCGCAGTAATCAGGCACAGTCTTCAAAAAAATCATAATTCTAATACTGATGAGCCATTATCCTCGGTCATTATCAAGTCTGTGATCTTTAAAATTCTATAATATCAATGTGTTATATGTTTAAGGTCACAAATTGTGACCTTAAAAGAGATTTGGTCTTTTACATTTGACGGGCTTTGATATAGCAGCCTCCCTGTAAAACTGAGGCAGTCAGATCATAATTAATTTAATAGTCTTTCAATGAATCTATCTGTCAGCTAACTCGTACGCTCTTTCTTTTGAAATTCTATTAGAGTTCCATAAAACACTGAATATGGCACCAGGGTCTTTGATTTCTACTAAATCATGCCTTTCAACTCGGAAAAGTTTGCGCTTTTTAGAATCCCAGAAGAAGGGAACAAAATCATAGAACAGATATTCATCAGTTTCCGGTTCCATAATAGATACTCCTTTTGCAATGATATATAGATTGTGTATGAACTCCGAGGTCCAGAGTCAGAATCTGATCAATTTTAAATAGAAAAAAGCCGCCTTAATACATGACCAGAGGGCTCTAATTGCCCAAAGTGAGAGGTATAAAAGCGGCTTTTAGCGATAAGCCCGTTAGCGACACTTGATTAGAGGGCACCCATTGTCCAGGATGAGAAATGTCGCTATCGGCAATAAATAAGGTTCCGAAAAATTGGGCTGCTTTCTCGACGCTCTCTATATTAAACTCATTTTTAATATTATCAAAATACTCGAGAACCCGCAAGGTGATTACAATTTGATTTAATTTATTTAAGAAGGCCGGATAGTATTCTTAGGCAATTATAAAATTTTTATAAATTTCAATTTTATCTTTTAACCGGTTTGCCAGATATTCACTGCCGCCCTTTAATTCTTTGAGAATCAAATCAGCCTGCGTCAGGTATTTTTGTCTTTTGTCCATATCCCAATATTCAGGTGGTGGCTGCAGATTGGTAATTCTGTCTGCGAGTTTTACCATCCAGATTTCTTTGGGCTGGGCTTTTATTCTGTGAAGGCTATCGGCCATCCTTTTTTGTTTATCAAGACGTTGGTCTTTTGTTAACGCGAGGACACCGTCTGCTATTTTCTGACCAAATTGGGATCGTAGTTCAGAATAGTTGGTGTCAGTATCTTCAAGAATATCATGAAGGATCGCCGCTTGGACCGCAAGATCGCCATCCACATCTGACTCATGGTTCAAAGATGCAATAATTTCCATGCTGACCATGCTCAGGTGAACAATATATGACCAATCAGTGCCTGGAAATTTCTGGTTCTTGTGTTTTCCAGCAGCGTATCGATATGCTTCTATGTATTTATCCTGGGACCAGTAGTTCATGTGAAATAACTCTTCCTTTGATTAAAATAGTTGGAGCTTTTTATTCAGGTCATTTTTCATTATGTCCTATAACCCTATCCTATTTTAGATTGCTGGATAAATTTCTTCAACAAAAATCAAAATGAAACTGCAGGCTTTCTCATCTGGATCTTTTTTTTCAAATGCTTCCTATTTGCTTCCTGGAGTATTTTGAAAAGAAAAAAGGGTCCTGGCAAAACCGCCAAAACCCTTGTAATTTGCTGGTACCGGAGGCGAGACTTGAACTCGCAAGGGCTTGCGCCCGGAGGATTTTGAGTCCTCTGCGTCTACCAATTCCACCACTCCGGCATGAATGAATCCTCTTTTTAAGGGAAAATGCTTATTTTGTCAATATAATTATATGACAAGCTGCAGGACAGCTTGGGTGGATATCTCACCCTGGCGCAGGATCTTTGGCGGTTTATGGGTGACATCCACAACCGTGGAACCAATACCGCCTTTCAAAGAACCGGCATCCAGGATTAAGTCTGATTTTTCAATTATATTTTTATCAAGGGTTGCAATATCAGAACAGCCTTGCTGGCCGGATATATTGGCGCTGGTGCCTGTGATGGGAATGTTGCAGGCCTTGACCAGGGCCTTTGCAACAGGCTGGGCAGGCAGGCGGATGCCTATTTTGCCGGTTCCTGCGGTGAGCAAAGAAGGAAGATGGTCTTTAGCATCAAATACAAGGGTAAGATTGCCCGGCCAGAATGCATCCATCAGTTTCCTGGCTTGTTCAGGGATGGCCGTGACCAATTGCGTGACAGCAGATTTATCCGGAATGAGAACAAGAAGCGGTTTGGAACTTTCCCGCTGCTTGAGGCCGAAGACTTTTTGTACGGCAGTCTTGTCAAATGCATTCACTGCCACGCCATAAAGGCATTTGGCCGGAAAAATCACCACACCTTTTTGGTGGATGATCTTTCCGGCCTTTTTTATGGTCTGTTGATCCGGATGAACCGGATCAACTATTATGATTTTTCGATCAGGCAAAGCTGATTGCTTTCTTGTTAACCTTGGCTGCCATCTCCTTTTTAAAAGCTGTCAGCTTTTCAGCGATCTCAGGATCAGAAACTCCTAAAATCTGGGCGGCAAAAATACCGGCATTGTAGGCGCCAGATTTTCCGATGGCCATGGTGGATACCGGAATGCCCGGAGGCATCTGAACAGTTGCCAGCAGAGAATCCATGCCTTGGAGGGCGGAAGAATCAATGGGCACGCCCAGGACCGGTAAAGTGGTATGTGCTGCTATGACGCCTGCAAGATGGGCGGCATGGCCGGCACCGCAGATCAGGACCTGGATACCTTTTTCCTTGGCTTCAGTTGCCAGTTTGGCTGCCCGGTCCGGAGTCCGGTGAGCCGAAGAGACAGTGACGTAGTAAGGAATATCAAATTTTTTCAAGATGCCCAGTGCCTTTTCCATGACCGGAAAATCAGAATCACTTCCCATGATCACACCGACTTTGGGCGGGATGGAAAGGCGCTTTAAGGCTTTGGCCCCAATATCTTTTCTATGGAAATGTTTATCCCAGGAAATTTTAGAGCAGGCTTCATAGGCCTTATCAATGGCATTTTTTACACCATCACCCAGGGATGTCACCCCAAGGACACGGCCGCCGGATGTAACTACTTCCCCGTCTTTTTGAGCAGTACCTGCATGGAAAACAACAGTATCGGCAACCTTATTGGCTTGTTCAAGACCGCTGATGACAGCGCCCTTTTCATAGGACCCGGGATATCCTCCGGATGCAATGACCACGCACATGGCTGCCCGGGGATCAATTTTCGTGGTATGCTGGTGAAGTGTGCCGTCACAGCAGGCTTCCAGCAGCGGTACCAGATCATTTTCCAGCCGCATGAGGATGGGTTGTGCTTCTGGGTCACCCAGGCGGGTATTGAACTCCAGAACCTTGAGCTGGTCTTTTTCCACCATAAGGCCCGCATAAAGTACCCCTTTAAAGGGCGTGCCCTCTTTGGCCATTCCCTTGACCGCCGGGATCATGACCTCATTCATGGCTTTCTGGCGCAGCATATGATCTAAGACCGGGGCAGGGGAGTAGGCACCCATTCCACCGGTGTTGGGGCCTTCATCATTGTCAAATATCCGTTTGTGATCCTGGGATTCGGGCAGGGGAAGGACAGTGTTGCCGTCGGTAAGGGCAATAAAGGATGCTTCTTCACCGGTAAGGCATTCTTCCACAATTACAACGGCTCCGGCATCCCCGAATTCTTTGTCAATGAGCATGCCGTCAATGGCCTCGTCGGCTTCTTTAAGAGTGGTGCAGATGATGACGCCTTTTCCGGCAGCCAGGCCGTCTGCTTTGACTACACAGGGTGCTCCCAGGGCCTTGGCATAGGTTTTGGCTTTGGCAGCATCGGTAAATGGTTTGCCCTTGGCACAGGCGATGCCGTATTTTTGCATATGGGTTTTGGAAAAAAGCTTGCTGCCTTCCAATTGTGCACCTGCTTTACTGGGTCCAAAAAGGCGTAACCCCTTTTCTTCAAACACATCTGCAATACCTTTTACAAGGGGCCCTTCCGGGCCGACCACTGTCAGATCAATCTCATTTTTCTGGGCAAAATCGGCCAGGGCACCAATGTCTTCTGCATCAATGGGAACGGATTCTGAAAGTTCAGCGGTTCCGGCATTACCCGGGGCACAATATATTTTATCCACCAAAGGACTTTGGGAAATTTTCCATACCATTGTATGTTCTCGGCCACCACCACCAACTACTAGAATCTTCATTTTGATCTCCTTAATCTTGTGTTTTCATGTTCTTCAATTGATAATAGGATTAATTTGTCTAACAATGCAGAAAAGGAATAGCCTGCCACCTGGGCAGACTGGGGATAGAGGCTTGTTGCCGTCATACCCGGAATGGTATTGGTTTCAAGCACAAAAAGTTCGTCATCACGTAAAATCATATCCGTACGGGAATATCCTTTTAAAAATAATGTTTCGTGGGCCTTAACAGCAAGTTGCTGCACTCTTTGTGTGATCTTGTCATCAATGCGTGCAGGGCATATTTCCTCTGTTTCACCGGCCACATACTTGGCTTTGTAATCAAAAAACTCATGGTTCTTGCCTGGTATGATTTCAATGACCGGCATGGCCTCAAGATCTTCATTGCCCAAAACACCGCAGGTCAATTCAATGCCCTTGATGTATTGTTCCATGATCAGGGTGTCGTCATGCTCAAAGGCAGTGTCAATGGCGGCATTTAAATCTTGTTTTTCCTTTACAATGGTCATGCCCACACTGGAACCGGCACAAGCCGGCTTGACCACAATGGGAAGAAACAAAAGATCTATGCATTGATTTAAATCAATTGTCTGGTTTTTGGAAAAGGAAAGAAAGGCCGGAGTCGGGATATCAGCGCCTTGATAAAGCCTTTTTGATGTCAGCTTATTCATGGCCACGGAGCTTCCAAGGACACCCGCGCCCTGATAAGGGATGTCCAATAGATCCAAGAGTCCCTGGACAGTGCCGTCTTCTCCAAAAGGTCCGTGCAGGATAATCAGCGCTGCATCGATATTGCCTGCCTCGTTGACCAGCTTGGTTAAGTCTGTTTTAGGATCATATCGTGTGATTTCATACTTGCCCTTGTCAAGGGCATCAAATACCTGCTTACCGCTGTTCAAGGAGACTTCTCTTTCTGATGATATACCGCCTGATAAGAGTGCCAGTCTTGTTTTTGCCATTTTATCCACCTCCTTTATCCATTTATAATATCTTGTTTTTTCTTTTTAAATTCATCTTTTGTCAGAAGCTTATGTTCATAAAGAGTTGCCAGTTGGATAATTTTGCGCTCTGTCTCTGAAATGGTCTGGGCCGGGAGTTGCCGGTCCTTGTATTCAAGTGCAGCCGTTTGATCGATTAACATATGGTTTTCTTCTTTGGCTTTTAGGGTAAAGGACGCCATACCGCCAAGCAGTTTTATCTCAATTGTCCGGTCCCTGAATTCGGGAAAAGCGAGTATGTCCCGAATGTTGGCGGAGCTCTTCCTCATCTTTTTATAGAATACAATGGCCATGCCAAGCACACAGATTGCAATGCCTGAAAGAATCCACGGCAGATATTGGTAAACCCCCTGGAACAGGATTACCAAAAGACCGATGCCTGCCAGCAAAAAGACATGGATGAATAAAATAAAATAGGCGATACAAATACTTTTTAAGGTTCCGTATTTATCTTGTGGTTTGAATTTCATGATAATTTTTTTAGCATTTGCTTTCTGTAAAGCTCTGAATGCATGGAAAAGCCGGAACCATTCCTTCTTGTGGACTGCAGTTTTGTTAAAAGGTAATTTAGCTTTTTCTGCAGTTTTCCTTTTTTGGGGGAATCGGGTTCGATATTTTCCATGAGCTGCTCGACATGGGTGATTTGTTTTTTTAATTCAACTTCGGGCGGGAGGAAACCCGCGTTCTTTAAGATTTTATTGGAAAGCCGAAACTCTTCAGGCACATTTTCGTCATCAAACTTCAATGGCTTTTTGGCACCTTCAAGGTTTTTAAATGCCCCCTCTTTCTGGGCTTTTTTTATTCTTTCTTCTACTAATTTTTCAAATCCGGGGATCATGCTTTGCCTTGATGTTAAGGTTTGATATCCAAGTATATCTTCCGTATTTTTGGTGGAGTGATTTTATTAAACCCGGTACGGATTTGCAAGGTATATTTTCTTGACACAAAAGGGTCAATACTGTATCAAATATCATTTTAAACGGATGATTTTGTAGCGGTTTGAGCATGAATAAAGGCATATGGTTTTTGACATTATTTTTGATATTGCATGGATTTTGTTTTGCACAAAATACCAATGGCATAAAAGAGAACTCCTCAAAGGATGATTTGTTTGAAG
>JAAEMC010000677.1 GCA_024225895.1 Desulfobacteraceae bacterium
GTAAATATGAGCTGGTCATCCTCAAAATGCCATGATCCCTTGGCCTCACCCTTGGCCTTTACGATCCTGGATGTAGCGTCGGCAATCCTGACAGTAGATGTCCATGAGCCTTCCGGCCTCATCACCAGGATTATATACGCCCGGCTTCGATACAGCATCCAATTACCGATGACAAGTTCATCCTTACCTTTAATCTTTTCACCGCATCCAATAAAAGGAATAATAACAAGAAGAATCAGAAAACAACATGCAGATCGAATCATTTTTTGTCTCATTTTGGTATCCAAAAAAAATGTTGGTTTCAAGAGATGTCTCTAAAGTTACCATGAAGTGCAGATTATGGTCAACCTGACATTACAAAATTTAACTGCTTGTCTTCTATTTCAAATTCGGGCTATAAGAGCCATAACTTTAATCTTAACAGGTATATTTATGCTTCAAAATTCATTTATTCACATCCCCGGTATTGGTACGGTAACGGAACAAAAATTATGGAAACAGGGTATTCAAAGCTGGGCAGATGTCTCAGCCACCCTTGATTGCGGCTTTTCTCCTTCAAAAATCCGGCAGCTCAATCAGCATATCGCTGAATCTATCACTGAGTTTAACAACAGGAATTTAAAATTTTTTGAATCCCGGTTACCTGCCAACCAATTATA
>JAAEMC010000678.1 GCA_024225895.1 Desulfobacteraceae bacterium
TATTTTGTAACGATTCCTAAGATTCTCTTGATACCACAATCGATTTGCTCAAAGGCGATTCCATTAATCTATCATGTTTTTAGGAACTTTATTTTGGGAATCGCTATAGACACACTCCTTGCTACTGCTCAAGAGGGCTTGGGAAATCCTGCAGGCTGTCTTGATAAACTCCTCTAGTTGCTCGGGAACAGCTTGTTTATGCTGTAAGTAGACCAGAAAGACATTCCCTTGAGCTTGTGCCGCCCACTTCTTGCCTGTTTTCAATAGGATCCGGCGCACCATGGGCGAGAACAACGCTTCGATCGCTGATTCGTCTTTTCCTATCAGCGAGTAGGCTTGAAAAAAAGCAGGGTCGCTGTCAAACCGGATGGATTCGTCCCTGCCTGCGATGTGCATACCTAATAAGCCCCGGGGCCGGACCTCAAAGGCCGGCAGCGGGTTGTCCCCTGATTGGAATGCCGCAGCGGTAATCTTGTAGCCTGCTCCCCCTCCTCCTGTGCTGTATCTAAAGTCGAAAATTACAAGTTCAATCAATCCTGCGGTTCCACGGAGTATATTCTCGGATTGTTCTTTGATATCAGAACTTCGGATGCCTACACCTTTCTTCAGGAGCGGAAGCACCGCAAAATCAGAACTGGCGATCGATTCGCCCCGCGGTTCATAGTCAAAGCCGAGCCGCAACGCTGCCGACTTCATCTTTTGTTTTCGCTTCATAGCAGCGCGGAATATAGAGTATAGAACGATGCCGGCAACAATAACACTACCGGCCAGGCCCGCCACCAATCCGATGATCAACCATCTATCCATAATAAATCCTTCAAATCTCCTGTGTTAGTTTGCCATCCGACTGGATGCCTTTTGTTAACACATTTAGATTAAGCAGCCGGATTATTTGTTATCGAATATTAATTTTACACCGAAGGCTATAAAAATAATTCCAGCAAACCCTTCTAACCTTTTTTGCATCCGGTTATAAAAACCGCTGAATTTTTTAGATGAAAATATGAAAACTACAAATGAATACCAAACCAGGGATATTACGACCATTAAGGTTACAATCAGTATACCCATAAATAATGTAGGCTCTTTTGGTAAAACTGATGCGAATAAACTTGTAATGAACATAGCGGTTTTGGGATTAGAAAGATTTGTTACCAATCCCTTTCGCCAGTTTACAAAATTGCTTTGAAAATTTACCTGTTGGATATCTGCTTCAGAATTTGATTTATATGAACTGATTATTACTGTAATACCAAGGTAAATAATGTAGCTTCCCCCAGCTATTTTTAAGCTGGTATAAATCCAGGGTGCTGCAATAAAAAGATATGCAATGCCGAAATACCCCGCAATTGACCAAATAATTGTTCCTGTGCAAGTCCCCAAAACAATAAATATTCCGGCTAAACGTGAGTGTTTAACCGCTGTCTGTGCTGTAATGAAAAAATTTGGTCCAGGTGTGATAACAGCAATGCTCCAAATAGATACCACACTTAAAAGCGTAAATATTAGATTCATAATTTGTGTCTCCCTGCAAGTGGATCAAAACTCTTTATAAAGTGATAGCGCTGCGGAGAATGCATTTGTTAAGAACTCCTATATCTCATAATTACCACACCAACTACAATTTTTATTTTGGTCTGGCCCCTAATTATATACCTAATTTATGGTGGTTGGATTGCATACGACTGGCCTTATATCCATTCATACAGCTTAAGAAAAAAGATTATATTTATGGATCTTTTTATAGAGAGTTTTCCTGTGTATCCCTAAAATCTCGGCGGCTTTTGTCTGATGACCGCCGGTCTCATCCAGGACCGCCATAATGTGATCCTTTTCCATTTCTTCAAGGGTTTTAGTCGAGGGCCCCGGAATCTTTTTATTCCTGGCAAGGTGCTCGGGCAGATCATCCGGTGTGAGAATATCAGAATCGGCAAAGAGCAGGGCTTTGGTTATGACGGATTTGAGTTCTCTTACATTTCCCGGCCATGAATACTCTGTCAGAACCTGAGCGGCTTCCGGAGAGATTTCCATTTTCCTTTTCTCATTCTGGTAAAGTTCAAGCAGGTATTCAGACAGGGGCCAAATATCCTCCTGCCTTTCTCTTAAAGGAGGGAGGGTCAGTGATATCACATCCATCCGGTATAGCAGGTCTTTTCTTAACAAACCTTTTTCAACTGCTTCATGCAGATTAATATTGGTTGCAAGAATGATCCGGGTATCAACACTGACTTCCTTTGTTTCTCCCACATGCCGGAACTTTCCGGTTTCAAGGAACCGCAGGAATTTTTTTTGAAGGTCCAGGTCTATATTTCCGATTTCATCCA
>JAAEMC010000679.1 GCA_024225895.1 Desulfobacteraceae bacterium
AAGGCCAAGAGCACCTTTTTATCTATATGTATGAAAGTCTTTGTGAAATGACCCTGGACGAGATCGAGGGGGTTTCCATATTAGGACCGGATAAACATATTGCCAAAAAAGCCAATAGCAAATTGGTACAATTAACTGAATTAAAAGAGATACTGCCTGTTGTTGATTTTAAGATTTGTAAAGACTTTGACACGCTTTTGGAAACCACAAAATCACTTTGGAAAAAATGGCATCACGGCATTTTTGTTACCAAGGAGTACAGCGCTGCCGGGTTAAACAGTGTTGTTGCCCAATGCCAGGAAGAAATCATTAAACGGTTCAAATCCTGTGATGACGGAACCTTCATCATTTCCCGGTATCTGCCCCATCCCCATGATCCCACAGTTTTAGGTGTAGTGGCCAACAAGAATGACGTTTATATTGCCGGGGTTGCTGACCAGCGAATTGAAAACCATAACCGTTTCACCGGTTCCACCTTTCCCACAATACTCTCTTCCAGGCTTGAAGACAAATTAAAAACACTCACCCGGAAAGCTGGGAAATGGCTGGCCGGCATTGGGTACCGGGGGATATTCGGATGTGATTATATTGTCACAAAAAATAATGACATCCGCTTCCTTGAGATTAATGCCAGAAAACAAAGTACTACCTTGGAATTTTGCTGCACCCTGGAACAGAACCTTCCTGCCTTGGCACCCAATTTACCGGAGCTGGAATTTTATGCCGTTACCCAGTCCAGATTTCCCAAGTCCACTGTTGAAATGAAAACCAATAGTAATAATCTTCACTGGGGAACCTTTAACTATAAAATCCACAATCCGGTTCGAACGGAAAGTTATATTCCTCAGGCTGTGGGCGAGCGTGAAGCCT
>JAAEMC010000680.1 GCA_024225895.1 Desulfobacteraceae bacterium
CTTACGATTATATTGGGTACATATGGTAGCAAAATGGATTTCAGGTCCTGAAGTTCCTGGTCTGAAAAAAAACGGGATTTATCAGCCATAATTGTTGAGTCCAGAACGTCTACATCCCTGGAGCACTGCTGAAGAACATATTGAGACGCCCCTTGGACAATGAGCCCTATTTCCTTAATGACGGCAGGGGTGATGAATGGTCGGATACAGGTGGTTCTGAATTCATAGGCAGGCGCCTTTGACATTATAAGATCAATACTTTTTTTTAAAAACGAGTGGTCATCCTTTTTCCCGGTTACAAGGTGGTATTGCGCAGGATTTGTTTTAATATCCATGGATATGAAATCAACTAGATGGTTGTCAAAAAGAAAGGAAACCAGTCCTGGGTTGGTACCGTTGCTGTCCAGCTTGATTTTATATCCCAGGGTTTTAATCTTTTCGCAAAATTGTGCAAGATCTTTTTGTAAGGTGGGCTCGCCACCGGTAATGACCACGCCTTCTAAGAGATTTTTTCTTTTTTTTAAGAAAGAAAAAATCCTATGTTCCTCAATAAGTGGATTGCCGGCTCCCTTGCGGGGGCCGGCAACCAATTCAGGGTTGTGGCAATAGGGGCA
>JAAEMC010000681.1 GCA_024225895.1 Desulfobacteraceae bacterium
CGGTCCATGTTAAATTATCCAAAACCGGATCCTGAATATTGATTAAAGTAAGAGTGACACAGCCATGGCCGCAACACCCAGTTCCAGCTTATCATGGATGAAGCGGTCTTTCAAAACCCTGGCAGCATTTTGGGAAATCCCCAATGGTACTCCGGGAGCAGCCATTCCTTTAAGCCCCGAAATCAGTTCATCCGGAATGGACAAGTTTGAGGGCGTTGCCTCTAAAACAAAAGGATTTCCTGACAATGCTGCATGAATATCCTTTTCAATGAGAATTTTTGGATTCTTAAACTCTGCGGCAAGTTTTTTTTCAAGAGAGCAGGCAGCGGTTTGATCAGGATCAAACAAGCTAACCTTTGCCCCTGAAGACAAAAGGTTGCGGGCTGCCGATTCCCCTACAGGGCCGCATCCCAGGACCGTCGTCTTTTTATCTTTAAGTCCATTGGCTAAAAGATCCAGGGCCGAGGCAAAGACCAGTCCGGTGGCATCAGAATTATCCGTAACTTTGCGGGTATGAAGATTTATGGCAATAAACCTGAAATCATCGGCCATCATGACGGCATCTGCCTTATTCTCATATGCAAGACAAAGTCCATTGACATCAGGTTCTGGGGTGACTGCGGCATTGAATCCCAGAAATTTGAGGATAACGCATACAGTTTCACTAAAATCCGTAATAATCCCCTGGCCCGCAGTAATTGGAACAACCTGAATGTCAAAAAACTTCATGGCCTGTTTAATCTTTTTTTCATCCACACCATATGCATGACAGGCAATACCCAAAAGAGTGTGATCTGTCATGGTGCACAGCTTTTGGTCATACTCTTTTAAGTGTGAAGAAATGGGGCTGACATCATTGTTGGTTAACCGGGTCAATTTATCTGGTCCTCAAAAGGGTTGAGATTGCCTTCCATAATTTTGAGGTAGCAATGGCGCCGCTTGGCATTGATTTCATCCTGGCTGTCCCCGGAAAATATCATGGTGGCCACCCATTTTTCTTTTCCAGGCTTGAAGCTTGTTATGGCCTCGTCTGCACCGCAAAAGCCGGATTTTAATTGCAAGGATCCGTCCTGGGGCATAATATGCTCCCCTAAAAATAAGATTTCTCCATCACATACCTTTATATGCTCAAGACAAGCAAATTGATCATATTTTTTTTGAGGGGCCCAAGTCTTGTTTAAAGTCATATGGCCCAGAATTTCAACCATGTTGATCCCTGTGGACCAGTAAACAGCAATGGGAGTCTGACTGGGAAGACGGGCATCAATTTCAAGGAGCTTGAGTTCATCGTTTTTCATGATCACTTCAACATCCATGATCCCTTCAAGCTGTATCTCTTTGGCAATAACAAGACCCATTTCCTTGAACTGGTTTATTTTAGATTCCGGCAATTTTGAAGGGGCCGTAACCCGGTTGCAGTCGTACTCATCATCCATACCAAGATCTGTGACCTGCAGTGTCCTGTACTCTCCTTTTTTGCCCACAACCTCTAAGGAGTAGGAGGGACCTTCCAGGTATTCTTGTACCACCACATTATCAGGATGCCGGTTGCCCTTAAACCTTGTGAAAAGCGATTTTGCATCCTCAAATATTTCAACGCCGACACTTCCGCTGGCCTGGTCCGGCTTGATCACGACAGGAAAACCGCATTTGGGCCAGGGAGCTGGTGCGGGAAGGTCAAGTTTTCGAAAGAGCGCATCCGAGGTCAGTTTAGAACAAGAAATTGTGTATGCATTGAAATCAAAGGCCATGGGAATCCCTGCCTTTTTTGCCCATTTTTTTACGATGGCAAGTACGGTTGTATCCTCAATGGCCGGGAGGATAAAATCCACCTGAGGGAACTTTTGCGGAAACGGGTGCAGGGAACTGATTTCAAATTCCAGGAAATCATCACAAAGATCCTTTGCCGGCGGAGCTTGGTTTTTATCGATGACAAGGGTTTTCCATCCTGCCTTTTTTGCAAGATAGACCGCTTCAACCCCCTGAAGTTTCCCACCGATAACTGCTACCCTCATAATATCCTCGCTTTATTTGCAATGTTACGGACAATTGTTATTGCCTGTTTTCAATCCAGGCCTGATATTCCTCAGGCAGGGCAGGTTTAAGGCCCTGGGCTTTTATCACAGGAAGGATATGATCCAGAGAGCGCCGTGATTCTTCTATATCCAAGAATTGATTCGCCACTCCGGAAAGCCCCTTTTGGGCAGGGACAATGGAGGTTACCACATTGGCACCGGCCTCAAGCCTTTTGCCAAGACCTGAAAGCCCGTCCACATCCAGAGAGGCCGGGATCAAACGGTCCGGCATTAAAAGCCGCATAACGGCAATGCATAAGCATTCTCTTAAACTATCCTGGGGCATTGCACCGGCCATGGGAGTATTGGCCTGGGGAACAAAGGTCATTACTCTTACCTGGTCTGCCGGAGAATCACGCATGCAGATAATGGCATCTGTCAAGTCATCAAGAGTCTCTCCCACACCGGTCATCACCCCTTCCTCAACAAACATGCCCAAGTCTTTTGCCAATTGCTTTTTTACCAGTCTCTTTTCAAATCCCTGTCCGCTCCGCAGGTCCGCATAAAGGCTCTGGTTAAAAGTTTCCTGGTAACAGGCATACCACTCAATTCCCTGATCAGCCAAATGGAAAAGGATATGATCCGTAACAATGCCAGGTGAAACCATCACCGGGAGCCCTGTCTCTTGTTGAACCGCTTTTACCATATCTAAAAATCCTTTTTCGCCAAAGGACTCAGAAGATAAAATTTGGGAATCCTCTCCCATGGTCAAATCAATCAGATGCACACCGGCCTCTGCCAATTCCCTGGCAGCACTTACTATCTGAGCAGTTGTTTTGCGGTACCGGGCAAGGGCCTTATTGGACTGCCGGTATTGGCAGAACCGGCAGTCATTGCGGCAAAAGGTGCTGAAATAAACAAACCCGTAAAAGAAAACCCTGTCTTGAAAATAGATTTCCCGCACTTTTGTGGCAGTTGCAAATAAAAGAGCAATGTCCTTGGGATCAGAAAGTTCAAGAAGAGTTTTGACCTCCTGTTTTTTTGCCGGATGCCCCTCTTTCAACCTGGTCAATAATTCCATCAGGCTTTTATCTGATGCTTTCACAATCACCTGTCCCTAAATCCACAAAACAATCAGCTTTCAATGGCACCGGCCCGAACGCCTTTGAGAAAATTACCGCAAAAACTGTCATTTCCCAACAGCATATCAGCAGTTGTTATGGTGGCCATAATTTTGGTATCCAGTGGATCAATAATAGCTGAATCCATTCCTGCCGTCATCATCAGGGCGATAAAAGTCCGATTGATGATTTTTCTCTGGGGCAGGCCATAGGAGATATTGGACAATCCGCCGGTGATATGGACCTCGGGATATTTGGTTTTAATCCCTTTAACAGCTTCCAATACCATTACGCCTTTGGTGGTATCCGTGCTGATGGGTTGTACCAAGGGATCCACATAAATGTTGCTTGTGGCAATGCCAATGGCATTTAACTCTTTTACAAGGGTATCTGCCCGGCCGATGATATCTTCGGATGAAGCAGGCATTCCAGTGTCATCCATGCAAAGCGCAATCACCTTGCATTCTTTGCCGGAAAGGAAAGGGATCATGGCATCAAACCGCTCTTTTTCCAGGGAGATGGAATTGATCATGGGGGTTTCTTTAACCATGGCAAATGCCATTTCAAGCACTGCCGGATCCGGTGAGTCAAGGGTTAAAGGAACTATTGCAACGGATTGGATGGTTTCCAAAAGCCATTGCATATCCTCTTTTTCATGGCCGATCCTGGCGCCGGCATTGACATCAATAAAACAGGCGCCTGAGGCCTGCTGCTGGCTGACATCATCAATAATATACTGCGCATCCCTTGCCGCAACGGCTTCCTGGACTTTTTTGCGGGAGGTGTTAATCCGTTCACCAATCACTTCAAACATTTTTTTACTCCTTAAAATTAACTGACAAGCTCCTTGGCAAGCCTGGAGGCAGAACCTGCATCCGGGGCAAACCCGTCCGCACCGATCTCATCGGAAAAAGCTTGTGTTACAGGTGCGCCGCCCACCATGATTTTTACCTGGTCTCTTACGCCTGCTTCCACAATGGCATCCACTGTCTGCTTCATCATGGGCATTGTGGTGGTTAAAAGGGCTGACAAACATACAACCTGGGCATTTTTTTCTTTGATCTGGGAAACGAACTGGTCCGGTGCAATATCAACACCCAGATTGTGAACGGTCATGCCGGCACTTTCCATCATCATGGCCACCAGGTTTTTTCCGATATCATGGAGATCGCCTTTAACAGTCCCGATAATCACGTTTCCGCCCGAAGCCATATCCTCCTCACCAAGCAAGGGTTTTAAAATTTCAACGCACTCTCCCATTGACTGGGCAGCCATCAATACTTCCGGGATAAACATATCTCCGTTTTCCATTTTTTCACCGACAATATCCATGCCGGGAATCAGGCCTTTATTGAGAATCTCAGGTGCAGGGGTGTTAGCTTCAATCTCCCCTTTTACAAGGCTTATAAGTCTTTCCTTGTCACAGGATACCAGCGCATCCTGAATTGCATTATAATCTGCCATTTGTTTTTCTCCTGTCTTTTGGGTTTAATCAATTATA